>JBKJQK010000354.1:0-3920 GCA_046594095.1 Anaerolineae bacterium
AGCTTGCTCCTCGAGACGGGGCGTCCGCAATCCGCAACGGCTCTGGCCGGCGCCATCGTGCGCCAGCGCGTCAGCGCCGAATTGGCCAGCCTTCGCCGAGAACTGGAGCGGGGCGCGTTCTATCAGCCCAAGAAGCATTTCAACGTCGGTGACTCGGTCGTCTTTCCAGCGAATCGCTTCAGCACCGGGATTGTCGATTCGATTCGCGAGGGCTTCAATCCTGAATAGGGCAAGTTCACGGTAGTGGATGTGCTTCTGGCCGACGGTGGCCGCCCATCCTTCGCCACCGACTTTGACCTTCCGCACGCGCTTAACGACGATTCGCTCCAACTCCTGGATGGAGAGACTCTCAAGTCTCCCGAGGAGTTGATCTCGATGTTTGCTGGCGGGATTGCGCCGCGGCTCGAGGTTGACCTGGCCGGCCGGGCTGAGTTCATCAAAATTGCCGAGGAGTGGTTCCTGCGGGCGATGATGGCTGACGTGAATGTTGGCCACCTCAATCTGGCTGAGGCCGTGCTCGACGTGCGCCTGGGTGGCCCGCTCCCGACCGGCATTCTGTTGCGCGATCTTGGCCTGCCTGCCGAAATTGCCTCGAACCTGCAGGAGATTTCGCTCAACGAGGCGCTTGCCGCGGACCCGCGCTTCGACGAAGTCAGTCTGAATGATCGTCCAGCCTGGTTCTTGCACCGCTTCACCCCTCCGGAGACGCGTGATATTCCCCAGGCCATTGCGCGCTCGCATTTCGATGGACCCGTCGTCGTCAGCGACAGTCTGCGGGAACTTGCCCGCCAGATCGATGACGAGCTTGAATATGATGGAGAACCCGTTGCCGCGGCCGACACAGCCACCGTCGTTCTGACCTTTTCGCATCGCCTAGCAGGGACGCTCGGCTGGTCACGGGCCTTGACTTCTGTCCTGCCCGATGTCAATAAGCCGCGCCTTCCCCTTACCTTTCGCGACAAGCTCACCGGCAAAGACCACCAAGTCTGGCTGGTCCATGAGGGCCGCTATGTTTGGGGATTGGCCGAATGGTACAAGGCTAACGAATTGCCGGCCGGGGCGGAGATTGAACTTCAGCGAGGTCCGGCCGACCACATTCTCATCGTCAGCGCGGGCAAACACAAACCCAAGCGCGAATGGGTGCGCGTCGCGAGCGCGCGGGACGGTCGTATCCGGCTTGACACCGCCCAACGCGCGATCTCTTGCAAGTTTGATGATCTGATGGCGGTGTTCGTGGACGATCCACACACCCTGGATTCCGTGCGGGGAGACGCGCCAAGACCATTGGCCCAGGCCGTGCGGGAAGCATTCCCTGAAATCTCGAAACTAAGTCCACAGGGAAACACCCACGCCCGGACTCTGTATGCGGTGGTCAATGTGATTGCACGCGCCACGCCCATGGATGTCTTCGCGGCCCTGAGCGCCAGTGACCTATACACCCCCGTGGGCGACAACTACTGGCACATGAGCGACAAAAGCTAGATTCGCGCGAAGCCGGCGCAGGCCGGCATCGTGTTGCCCGACTATGAAGCTATTCCGACCGACCGAAGAAACGAAGTTCCACATCGACTGGGCCTGGTTTGAAAGGACCGGCCTTGATCCCCGCATATCGATTTACAAGTGCCTGACGCCTGAGCTGCAGGAGAAACTGGGCGAGCCAAACGACGCGGTCATCTATGACTATGTCAACGAGGCGACTGGCGAAGTCGAGCGCATTGATACGATCCAGCGCGCGGTTCGGGTGGAAGGCGCCCGTGATCCCGGCTTCATTACGGCCCGAACCCCGATCTATGAAGCGGCATTCCGGGCGTTTCTGGTGAATGGCAATCAGCCGCGATCACCCATCGAACTTTCCCCGACGCTTCAGCGCAAACCGGCCGAAATCCTCACCCACTTGGGCGGGCGCGTGGTCTACAACGGAATCCGGCCGATATTCTAGGTGTCGGATACAATCAGCTTTCTCGGGTCTGAGTTCGCAGCGATGATTGCGTGAGCCGAAACCGAAGGCGAATCACGCGACGCTTCTCATGCTTGACCCGCGTCGGATCGCAGTTTGCGCCATGCCCCCGTAGCTCAGTTGGATAGAGCAGGGCACTTCTAATGCCAAGGTCGTGGGTTCGAGTCCCGCCGGGGGCGCTTCTGATCTAGTGGCCGACGCTGGCGGACGCCGCTTCCTCTGGCGTCGAAAACACGTAGCCGTGTTTCACGCCTTCGGCTTCCAGCCTTTGGAGCGTCTCGCGCAGGTGGGCGTGTTGTTCTGCGACGACGTGCGCGGGTACGACCCGGCGGCGGGCGGCATTGAGGGCCTGGGTGGTCGACTCCAGAAAGTCAAAGACAAACGCTACAACCGGCGCGTGCGCGATTCGAGCCATCTCAAGGATGGGCAGACGCCTGGCTGCAAACACGTTGGTCGCGTCAACGACCGTAAGTCGGCTGTGGGCCAGACGCGTTTTCACAATCCGATGGACCAGGTCAAATGTCTCGGCGTTTACGTCCAGGCTCGCCTCGTTGTCGGTTAGGATTCCCCGAATTCCGTCACTCGACACGATCTGAGTCGTCGCGAAGTGGCGCCGGGCAAAGTGGCTCTTGCCTGACCCGGACGCCCCAACCATCAGCACCAGGCAGAAGGACGGTATCTGAATCCGTGGATTGGCAATCACCTTCGCAGGGTCATCCCTCAAGTATTCGGGCAAGATCCGCCGGATCGATATTTCCGCCACTAACGACGGCAACCGGGCGGCGCGCCCCGGGCAGTTCGCCGCGGTGATACAGCCAGGCCGCCGTCGTCACCGCGCCGGATGGCTCTGCCAATACCCGCGCGTCAAACGCCAGCGCGCGCATGGCCGACCGGATTTCGTCTTCGCTCACGGTGACGATGTCGTCGACGTACTTCTGGATGTGCGGCCAGGTGATCGCGCCGAGCTTGTTGACCCTGAGCCCATCCGCGATGGTCTGCGACGTCTGTTCGGCAGGCAGGGCCACAACCACACCCGCGCGCAGGCTGGCCCGGGCGTCGGCGGCAAGAGCGGGTTCGACTCCGACCACGCGCGCGTTGGGCAGGCTCTCCTTGATCGCAACGGCCACCCCGCTAATCAAACCACCGCCGCTGACGGGGACCAGAACGAGGTCGACATCCGGCGCGTCCTCGATGATTTCGAGCGCGAGGGTCCCCTGGCCGGCAATCACCCGCGGATCATCAAATGGCAGGATCTCGGCATAACCGTGCGCGGCAGCGAGTTCGGCGCAAACCCGGGCCCGCTCGGTTGACGCATTGCCCACCACCACTACCTCGGCCCCATAGCCGCGAGTCCTGTCCAGCTTGATCTTCGGCGCGTTCTGGGGCATCACGACCGTGGCGCGAATACCCATCGCGCGGGCTGCATAGGCGACGGCCTGGGCGTGATTGCCGCTGGAGTGGGCAATGACGCCAGCGGAGCGCTCAGCCGGCGTGAGGCTTGCCAGCGCGTTGTAGGCGCCCCGGATCTTGAATGCGCCTATCGGCTGCAGCGATTCGAGTTTGAGCCACAGGGCGTCCTCCGCGTCCGAAGGGTAACGCACGAGCGGCGTGCGGTAGGCGACTCCGGCGATGCGCGCGCGGGCGGCCCGAATGTCCTCGAGTGTGACCATAATTATTGTTCTGACCTCTGATCGCGAACCGCAGGCGGCGCTCGCGACTTGCCGTCCGCCGGCGCATATCTACACGTGCGCGAGACTTTCCCCGACCGCATCTCCAACGCTGAAGTAATGCCACCACGCCCGGATCGATGCTGGATCGTTCCCAAACCAGCGTCCCCATACAGGTGAGTGGGCGATACCGTCGATGTCCATCACCGGAATGCCGTCCACCGCCGCGAGAGATTCCGGCACGACGCCGTCGCCCATCTCGTCGCCCTTCGCGCCGAGGACCTCGTAGTTGCGAT
>JBKJQK010000406.1:0-4340 GCA_046594095.1 Anaerolineae bacterium
CGAGCGCCCAAATCCATCCTTACTCTGCCAAGAGGAGCCCTGTTTCGGCGACCACCCGCCGTCCGCGGCGGGGGACAAGCAGCCGGAACGCGAACAGCGCCAGCATCACCGCGCCCATGCTGAAGACGATGTCGCCAGGTACCCGCATCCACACCAGGGTTTCCATCACTGTGCCATGAACGATCTCGGGCGACCGCGCGTACCAGAAGCTCGAGGTGATGCTGTGATAGGCTTGGTAGAGACCGGCGGGGACGAGACTGAGGAAGACCATCATCGCCAGCCCGCCGTTAAGTGCCCAGAAGGTCGGTTTCAACAGCGCGTCCGACCAGACTGCCGAGCGGTAGGCGGTACGCAGGCAGAACAGCATCAGGCCGATTCCGAGCATCCCGTAAACCCCGAACAGCGCGGCATGGGCATGGGCAGGAGTCATGTTGAGACCCTGGATATAATAGAGCGAGATCGGCGGGTTGATCGCGAAGCCGAGCACGCCTGCCCCAACCAGGTTCCAAAACGATACCGCGACGAAGAACATAATTGGCCACTTGTATGTCTCTACCCATGGCGCCGACTTCGTCATGCGGTAATTGTGGAATGCCTCTACCCCCAGCACCGACAGTGGCACTACCTCGAGCGCTGAGAACATCGCGCCCCAGGCGATGACCGCCGTTGGCGTTCCGGAGAAATAAAGATGGTGTAGCGTGCCGATGATGCCGCCGGTAAGAAACACGGCGGTTGAAAAAATCACCGCCGTATTCGCGGACCGCGCGCGCACCAGTCCCAACCCCGCGAATATCAAGGCGATCACCGCTGTCGCGAATACTTCGAAGAAGCCCTCGACCCACAGATGGACCACCCACCAGCGGAAATATTCAATCATCGACAGTGGGGTGTGGCGGCCCCAGGTCAGCGCGGCGCCGAAGAACAGACCGATGCACACGGTCGAAATAAACACCATGGCGACGAGGCCGCGGGTTTCGTTGCGACTTTTCATGGCGGGCCATAGTGCGCGGCCGACCAATGTCAGCCAGATCATCAACCCGGCGAACAGCAGAATTGCCCAGAATCGGCCGAGATCGACATATTCATAACCCATGTGGCCGAACCAGAAATTGGTGCCGTGGCCAAGCTTCTGCTGGATCGCCAGCCACTCGCCAGCGAACGAGCCGACCACCACGAACAGCAGCGCGCCGAACAGCAGATTGACCCCGAGTTTCTGATATTTGGGCTCATGGTTGGACAACATCGGCGCGACGTAGAGCCCGGTCGCCAGCCACGCGACGGCGATCCAGAAAATGCCGAGCTGGGTGTGCCATGTGCGGGTCAACGCATAGGGGATGACTTCGGAGATATTGTAGCCATAGAATTGCTGGCCCTCGACCGCATAATGGGCGGTGATCGCGCCGAGCAGGACCTGGGCGAGAAACAAGGCGATGACAGTGACGAAATATTTGGTCGTCGCCTTCATCGACGGCGTCGGCTCCATCGACAGGAACGGATCGCGCGCGGGAACCTTGGCCGGCTCCTCATCGCCGCGCCGCGCCTGATACCATAACAGCCAACCGATTCCGGCAATCAGGAACAGGAAGCTGGCGACCGACCACATGCCGAGCGAGGCCGTCGGGGTGTTGCCGACCAGCGGCTCGTGCGGCCAGTTGTTGGTGTAGCTGATCGCCTCGCCCGGACGCTCGGTAACGCTGGTCCAGGCGATCCAGAAGAAGAAGGCGCTCAGCTGGCGGCGATATTCGGGGTCGATGATTGATTTTTCCGGAATCGCATATTGGACGCGCAGCGCGTGAAGCGACGGATCGCTGCTGAATAATGTTCGATAATGCTGGCCAACCGCCGTCATCGCCTTGGCGCGCGCGTCGGACACAGTGATCGTACCGCTCGCCTCGTCATAGCGATTAGCGCGCAGGTCCTGCTTGAGCCGTGCCTTGAGGGCGGCCTGCTCCTCGGGGCCAAGCACGGCGAAACTGTCCGCGCCTTCGTCGCGTGCCCAATTGTCGAGCATGGTCGTGGCTTCGCGATGCAGCCAGTCGGCGCCCCAATCGGGCGCTACGTAGCCGCCATGACCCCACACCGAGCCGAGCTGCATTCCGCCCAAGGTCTGCCACACCTCGCGGCCGTCCTGGATATCGGCCTTGGTGAACAGAGTTTCGCCGCTCGCTGAAACCACACTAGTCGGTACAGGAGGCGCCTTGACGTAGATTTCGCGGCCGATCAGCCCCAGGATGGCGAAGGAGAGGATGAAAATTCCCCCGAGCCACAGCCACAATTTCTTCGAATAGGTCATAGGTCCCCCGTGCCGGGTGCTGGCGATCGATCACGGATAGGGCGGGGGTCGAAAGCGCGACATTCCGGGGTTCCCCCTACGTAATGTTCCGGAGCTCGCAGATCGTCGCGTCCGTGCATGAGCAGGCCGGTGCAACTGCATTGATAGAGTTTTGCTATGTCTGCTTTCGAATCTTGGCGGACACTGGGTGCTGAATGCTGGGGCTTCCTGCGCCTTGGTGCTTTTAAGATAGGTTGTGCGTTAATATTGAGTCCAAGAGTGACAGCCACATTTGTCGCTAGAACGCATCACGAGGACCCGAAAATGACGGAATCCAGCTTGTACGAACGCCTCGGCGGTGCATTTGCCATCGCAGGGGTGGTCGACCACTTTAGCAATGCAATCGTGCAAAACCCGATAGTTGGTCAGAAATCAAAGAACCCTGCCCTTCGCGAGTGGCACACCAACAATTTGGGCAGGCTTCCGGGCTTGAAATTCATGCGCACGCTCTGGGTTTGCAATGTTGCAGGCGGGCCATTTCAGTACACGGCTACAAAGCCGGGCAGCACTCCGGTTGGCCTGGAAGTCGCCCACCGTGACCTGAGGATTTCTCCCGCACAATTCGATGAGGTTGCAGCTGAGCTTGGGCGAACGCTCGCTGTCTTCAAGGTGGCCAAGCAGGAGACGGACGAGGTCCTGACTGCGTTTGCGGCCCATAAAGGAGAAGTGACTGCGGGGTATTCAGCAGTTGAGAGTGCTCGAGAACCGGTTCATTCCTAACTTCCGCTTCCCACCCATCGCGGACAGTCCGGTTTCCACAATCCCAGGGACACAATTCCGGGGGCACAATACTTAATCGCGGCTACCTCGGCAGCAGCCGTCACGGGAATGAATCCCGTGATGTCGATCCTGTCGCTCGCTTGCTCGCAAGGCGGCCGGCCTTTCGCGTGTCTCAGGTGGCTCAGGACTTCCAGGCAATCCTGTCGCTGCGCATCGGCGCTACAGGCACGCCTCCAGATAGGGCTGGTCGAAGCCGAACATCTTGGCTTTTTCGAGGGAATAGGGGCGCAGGCCCATCGAGCGGTATTCGCCGATGATCTTTCCGTCGCTGCTCTCGTCCATATATTCGAACTTGAACAATTCCTGGGTGACGATGACGTCGCCTTCCATACCGATGACCTCGGTGATGTTGGTCGTGCGGCGCGAGCCGTCGCGCAGGCGCTTGACCTGGACGATGAGATCGACCGAGTCCGCGATCTGGCGCGAAATGGCTTCCTTGGGCACCTTGATGTCCGACATCATCACCATATTCTCCATCCGCGCGAGGCACTCGCGCGGGGAGTTGGAGTGCAAGGTGGCCATCGAGCCATCGTGGCCGGTATTCATCGCGGCCAGGAGGTCGAAACACTCCGGCCCGCGAATTTCGCCGAGGATGATGCGGTCGGGACGCATGCGCAAAGCGTTGATGACGAGGTCGCGGATCGAGATCGCGCCTTGACCTTCGAGATTGGCGGGGCGGGTTTCCAAGGGCAGCCAGTGCGGCTGCTGCAGGCGAAGTTCGGCCGCGTCCTCGATCGTCAGCACGCGCTCGCCCGGGTCGATCATCTTTGACAGAGCGTTGAGCATGGTCGTCTTGCCCGAGCCGGTACCGCCCGAGATGACGATGTTCATGCGGCTGGCGCCGGCGATCTTAAGCACCGTCGCCATCTTTTCCGACATCGAGCCGAAGCCGCGCATCATGTCGAGCGTGATCGGTTTCTCGGAGAATTTGCGGATCGAGATCGCGGTGCCGCGCAAGGACAGCGGCGGGACGATGACGTTGACGCGGCTGCCGTCGGGCAGACGGGCGTCGGCCAGCGGGGTGGTCTGGTCGACGCGGCGGCCGACCTTGTTGACGATCCGCTGGGCGATCTGGAACAGATGCTCTTCGTCGCGGAACTGGATGTGGGCAAGCTCGAGCTTGCCCTTGCGCTCGATGTAGGTCTGGTCGGGGCCGTTGACCATGATGTCGCTGATCGCCGGGTCGGCGAGCAGTTCCTCGAGCGGCCCGAGACCGAGCAGTTCGTCG
>JBKJQK010000002.1:0-11698 GCA_046594095.1 Anaerolineae bacterium
GTCGGTGGCGATGATGCCCGGCGAGATGGCATTGACGATGATGTTGTCGGGCGAGAGCTCGACCGCGCAATAGCGGGTGACGGCTTCGAGCGCGCCCTTTGACGCGCCGATGACGACATAGTCGGGCAGCGTGCGCATGCTGCCCAGGCTGGTCAGGTTGACGATCGCCCCGCCGCCGCGCTTGCGCATCAGCGGAACGGCACGCTGGGTGGTGAACAGGGCCGACCGGGCGTTGATGTTCATCGTCCAGTCCCAGCCCTTGACCTTCTGTTCCATGACGGGGCGGATATAGCCCGAGGCGGCATTGTTGACCAGGAAGTCGAGCGCGCCAAAGGTCTTCTCGACCTCGTCAAACATGCGGTTGATGTCATCCGGGTCGCCGACGTCGGCCTTGATGACCAGGGCCCGCCGGCCGAGCGCCTCGATCTCGCGGGCCGTCTCTTCGGCGGCCTCGCGCTTGCGGAAGAAGTTGACGACGATGTCGGCGCCCAGACGGGCCAGGTGCAGGGCGGTCGCCTTGCCGATCCCGCGGCTGCTGCCGGTGATCAGGGCGATTTTGTTGGAGAAATCGTGAGTCATATTGCGATCTGACTATAGCTGATGGTTTCTGACCGCAGTCAGCCCAGGTGAATGCGGCAGAACAACGCCCGATCAAAGCCGACGATCCCCTCCGCTCCGAGCCGCTCGAGGGCGACGGCGGCCGTCTCGGCCTCGGCCCGGAAGCGGGCGACATCGACACCCTGGCACACATCCGGCAGGGCGGCGAGGTATTGCCGCGAGCGTTGGAAGAGCTTGCGCGCGCCTTCGTAGTTGCGGCGCTCGATCTGGAGGAAGGCCACTCCGACCTGGAGCAAGCCCTGATAGAGCTGGCGGACCGGACCCGCCTCGGCCCGCCAGGCCGCCTCGAAGTGCTCATGCTGCTCGAAGTACTCCCCCGAGTTGAAAAGTTCGACCGCCAGACGGGCGTCTTCGGGCAGGGGCAGACCAGACTGGCGGATGAGCTCGTCCGTGCCGATGGTCCGGGCGTGTTTGCGTAATGCGCCAACCATGTTGGCTTTGAATGCGCCGTTGGACATGGTCGTGTCGCAGCCGGCCGCGCGCGCGCGGGCATGCAGCGCGGCGTCGGTGTGCGAGCCAAAGGCCAGGATCGGGATCTTGCGGGTCGCGGGGTCGGTCTTGGCCTCCGCGGCGAGGGCCTCCCAGCCGGCGTTGGCGGGGTCGAGGGCGAGGACGATCAGGCAGGGGTGCTCGGCGACGAGCAGGGCGACGACATCGAACCCGTCCGCGCTCGCACCCGGCGCCGATGGGTAGCGTCTGCGTAGAGCATCGTCAATGAAGAGAGGTCGCCAGCCCAGGCTGGCCGCAGCTTCGGCCAGGGGCGCCTGGAAGAAGACGTTGTCGACCCGGGCGACGACGACGGACGTGTCCATGCGCGACGATTCTACAGGCGGGGCGGAGGGCGCATACGACCCACTCACCGCCGCCGGGTGAGGAGATACACCAGCGCGACGCCAACCGCGAGCACGGCGCTGAGCGGGATAGGCAGATTTCCGGGCAGGATCCGCAGGTCGACGGCCGCCGCGCCCGTCAGGGCCGTGAGCGACGCGACCAGGATGGGCGGGTCGGGCAATGCCCAGGCCAGCGACGCGCCGTATTGCAGGTAGTAGTACAGCGGGATGCACGTCATGGTCAGGATCGCCAGCCCCAGCCCCGAAATTGCCGCCGTGACCGCCTCGAGCACATCGTTGAGAGGACCCGTCGTCGCGCCGATGAGGAGCGCCACAATCCCAAATACGACCGCGGCGTCGCGCCCCGTCTCGGTAAAGAAGGGCAACGCGGAGCCGCCCGGCGCGACCGTCAGCGAGAAGGCATTCCCGCGCCCGATCGCAAAAAGGGCATAGCCCCCGGCCAGGATCAGGATGGCCCCCGCCAGCGCGCGCCAGCCTCCCGCTGAGAGGCACAGCCCGGCCAAGGCAATGATGAGCAGGCCCGCCCCGACGATGACCGGTATCCGTTGAGCCCGCTCCATGTTCAGACGGCCTTCGCGGGAGGCGTCCGCGGCCGACCGCAGCGAGATTGCGAAACTCTGATAGGCCGCCTCGCTATTGGCCGACAGGGGACCCTGCGCGGCCCGATACATTTCGGCCGCGAACCGCGGACGGCGGGCGGCCTCGCTCCACGCCTCGTAAAACGTGGCGAGTTGAGCGGCGGCCGCGCCCAACGGCGCGCGATCGAGGGCGGCGCTGAGAACCGTGCCTTCGCTCTGAGCGGGCAGACCGAGCCCGGCCAGCGCGCTTACCGTTGGCGCGAAGGATGTGGCGCGGGCCGAGAAGCGCGTTCCGGGTTTGATGGCCGTGCCCGCCATCACGAGCGGAATCCTGGCAATCTCGTCCTCGTCGCCGCCATCCGCGCCATTTGCCAGCACCCCCCGATCCCCGATGACCAGCAGCACGACGCCGGCGCGTGGGTTGGCGGGATTGGGGAGCACGCCGGCGGCCTCGGCAATGGCCTTGACAGCCGCGTCCACCCGCTCCGCAGCCCGCGGGTCGTCACGGACCGTCAGACCCTGAAGCTCGACAATCAGAAGCTGGACCGGCGCAATCCTGCTGTTGAGCGTCTCGATGGCGATGCGAACCGCGTCCGCGTCAGTCTGGGCGGCATCCGCGGCCTGGGCCAGCTCGAAGCGCTGGATGTCGTTGCCCAGGGCATCGTCCCAGATCTGCCCTCCGATGACGACGGTCGTGCGGCGGGCGGCCAGCGCGCTGCGGGCCAGGTTGTCGGGGGCGACCTTCCCGGCCGTTTCATTGGTCGTGAAACCATGGATCTCGGCCCGCGCGCCGGATAGCAGGGTCATCAAGGCGGGCAGGCGGTAGGTAGGGCCAGCCTGGACGAGGGTGATATCGGCGCCTTGTTCGCGGAGCGTGTTCAGCGTGTTCATCCCGCGTGAGAGCGCCACGCCCAGGTCGCGAACGAGAATGACTACGGTTCGGGGCGCCAGGGGGGCCGGGGCCGGACTCGGCGGAACCGGGCCGAGATAGGGGCTGGCATACCGTCGATAGCGCAGCCAGAGGCCATCGCGGAGCGCCTCGGCAACGCCGCCGCCAATGGTCATGATGACGATCAGGATCAGCCCGAAATAGCGACGCAGCATGGTAAGGCGACCACTGTAGCATCCCCAATTCACAACCTTCTCGCGTCACCCATTCTCCCTTTCTTCTATTTGTTGCGATGCCGGTCGTCTTTGGGAGATGCAGATGTCGGCTCTGGCGGACATCGCAGAAGAAGGGGCGAATGGGAGAAAGGAAAGAGGAGTTCGGGCGGTGACAGTAAAATCAACCCCATGACCAGGCATTTGCTATCGCTCACCGACATCACGCCGGCCGAGCTTCACGAGTGGCTTGCGTTGGCGGCTGAGATGAAGCGCGAGACCAAAGCGGGTATTACGCACCCCCGGCTCTTAAACAAGACCCTCGGGATGCTGTTTACCAAACCATCGCTGCGCACCCGGGTGTCGTTCGAAATCGGCATGCGCCAACTTGGCGGCTATGCGCTGTATGTCGGCCCGGACGAGGTGAAGATGGGCAAACGCGAATCGCCGGCGGATGTTGCCCGCACGATGTCGCGCTATGTCGACGGGCTGATGGCCCGGGTGTTCGCCCACGCGGATGTGGTCGAGTTGGCCGAGCACGCGTCCATTCCCGTCATCAATGGCCTGTCCGATACCGAGCATCCGTGCCAGGCCCTGGCGGATGTGATGACGATCATCGAACGCAAGGGCGACCTAAAGGGCGTCAGCGTGGCTTTTGTGGGGGATGCCAACAACGTGGCGATTTCACTCGTCTATGCGGTCACGATGCTGGGCGGACATGTGAGCCTCGCGTCACCGCCCGGCTACGCGCTTCCGCCCGCGGTCGCGGCGCGCGCCCAGGCGTACGCCGCGCAGACCGGCGGCTCGATTGTCGAGACCGCGAATCCACACACCGCTGTTGAAGATGCCGACGTGGTCTACACGGACATCTGGGTCAGCATGGGCCAGGAAGCGGAAACGGCCGCGCGCATGGCGATCTTCCCACCCTATCAGGTGAACGCCGAGCTGCTTAAGGGCGCCCGGCCGGGCGCCCTGGTGATGCACTGTCTCCCCGCGCATCGCGGACATGAGCTCAGCGCAGAGGTTGCGGATGGCGCGCAATCGGCGATCTGGGACCAGGCGGAGAACCGGCTGCACGCGCAGAAGGCGATCCTGGTCAAGCTGATGGGCGGATGACCGAGCTCCCCTGGATCCTGCAGCGGGTCAATGGCCTGGCCATTGTCGACATGGCGCTGGTGGCGCTGGTGGTCTTCTTCGCGCTGTATCTGGTGCGGGCCACCCAGGCGGTCCCGCTGCTGCGCGGATTGATGGTTCTGATCATCATCGGGGCGTTGCTGGGTGGGTTGTCGCAATTGCCCACCTTTGGCTTGATCATGCGCGCGCTGATTCCGGCCCTGTTGGTGGCCATCCCGGTCATTTTTCAGCCGGAGTTGCGCCGGGCGCTGGAGCGGTTGGGCCGTTTCTCGGATGTGATGCCGACGACACGGCGGAGTGAACTCGAGGTCACGGTCCGGGTTGTCTCCGACGCCGCCCAGCGTCTGGCTGCGCGGAACGTCGGCGCCCTGATGATCGTCGAGCGTGAGACAGGTCTGCAGGACCTGGTGGATACGGGGATTCGGATGGATGCGCGCTTGACACCCGAATTGTT
The DNA here is from genome assembly GCA_046594095.1 of Anaerolineae bacterium. GTDB lineage: Bacteria > Chloroflexota > Anaerolineae > J036 > Brachytrichaceae > Brachythrix. The sequence goes on from JBKJQK010000002.1 coordinate 4,737, forward strand.
GCTGACCATCTTCCACCCCAACACGGCCCTGCATGACGGCGGGGTCATCATCCGGGGCGGGCGAATCGCGGCCGCTGGCTGCGTGTTGCCGTTGACCTCTCAGCACGTTGACGACTTCCGGATCGGGCTGCGCCACAGGGCCGGGATTGGGGTGACCGAAGGCACTGACGCGATTGCGGTGATCATTTCGGAGGAGCGCGGAAAGATCAGCATCGCCCATGAAGGCCGGCTGGTTTTTGAGGTTTCTCCCGACACATTGGAGGCGGCCCTGATTGACCTGTTCGTGCCGACGCTGACGCTTCGGCGGGCCGCGTCGTTTCTACCTGGCTGGCTGAACACCAAGCGCAGCAAGTGACGGCGCGATGGGCAGGAAGTAGCCTGTGGCGCGCGGGATCGATCGCCAATTTGCTCCAGCGTGTCCCGCGTGAAGTCGAAGGACGCGTATGATGGGCGGCGTTCATGGTGATTTCACTTGGCAGATCCGCCGTGTCCGCCGATCCGCACATCCGCCAGATGGACCCGCGCCGGGATGGCGTGGCCCTGGCGGATCTCCTCGAAACCGCGTTTAAGGATGAGCCGGCGGATGAGGACGGTCTGGCCGTGCTGCGCATGCTGCGCAACTTTGGCGTATTCGACGTGTCGATGACCGACGGCGCGACCGGCTTTTTGTGGGTCGAAGATGGGCGGCTGGCCGGCAACGCATCGCTGATGCGCAATTCCACCCGACCCGACACCTGGGTGATTGGCAACGTGGGCACGCACCCTGCGTTTCGCGGGCGCGGCATCGCAACCCGGCTGGTCACTGCATGTATGCGTTATTCGGAGTCGCGCGGGGGAAAGCACGCGGCCCTGCAGGTCGCCGCCGGAAACGCTTCGGCGCTGCGGGTCTACGAGCGGCTTGGGTTTTCGGCGCTGGGCAAGGTCACCCACTATGCGCGTCCGTCGTTGCGGGCGGCGCCGGCAGACAGTCCGTTCCCGGCGCTGACAGGATTGCCGACCTCGACCCCGCCGCGCCTGGCCCGCTGGAATGATCGCCATTTTGTCTGGTCCGTCAGCCGGCGCAATATCCCCGAGGCGCTGGCCTGGGCGGAGGCGTTCTCGAGGTCAGATTACTGGATTGGATTTAAGTGGTGGCTGATGAACCAATTTGAGGGCAACCCGGTGGAGTGGCTCGTCCTGGACGGCCGGGGCGCCGTTCGCGCGCGGGCGAGCGCGGAAGCGTCGCGACATCAGATCGACCTCATGCCTGCTGAAACGGCTTCCGTTTCCGATGTCCTTGCCCTCCTGGGCGCGGCGATGGCCCGCTTCGAGGGGCGTGCGTCCCGGCCTATCCTGGCGGCTCAATCGCGAATTGGAGATGCCGGCAGTGAAGCCGCGCATGCGGCCTTGCTGGTGATGGGCTTTAAGACCGTCCGCACCCTGACCCATATGCGCGCGCTTTTGGGCGCCGCCGCCTGAGCCATGCCTGAACTTCCAGAAGTAGAGACCGTCGCCAGGACGCTGCGCGAGGGCGCATCCGGCGGCGGGCCCGCACTCGTCGGGCGCGTGATCGAGCGCGTCCAGGTGCTGTGGGCGCGCGAAGTGGCGGGCATACCCGTCGCTGATTTTGAGGCACGGGTCGCCCGATCACGCGTCGAGGCGGTCGGTCGGCGCGGGAAATATCTGACGCTCGACCTTGCGCCGGCCGGGGTGCTGCTGGTTCATCTCAAGATGAGCGGACGCCTTGAGGTGGTTCCGGCGGCTGAAGCCCTGACCCCGCACGCGCGGGTGGTCTGGTGGCTCGATGGCGGACTTGCCCTGAGATTTGAGGATGCTCGCAAGTTTGGGCGAGTCTATCTGGCCGGGAATGTCGACGAGGTGGCGGGCAGGCTCGGCCCGGACGCGCTTGGCATCTCGCCGGCCGATTTTGAGGAGCGGCTGGCGGGCAAGAAGGGCGCCCTCAAGCCGATCCTGCTTGACCAGACGTTTGTGGCCGGGATCGGCAATATCTATGCCGATGAGTCTTTGTGGCGGGCGCAATTGCGGCCGACGCGCCTGGCGTCATCGCTCAAGCCCTCCGACCGGCGGCGGCTCCGCGACTGTATTCAATCCGCGCTGGAGGCCGGCATTGCCGCGAATGGGGCCAGCATTGATTGGGTCTATCCCGGCGGCAGCTTCCAAAACGAGTTTCACGCCTACGGCCGGACCGGCCAGTCCTGCGGCCGCTGCGGAGCGCCCATCATCCGCATCCTCGTCGGGCAGCGGGCCACCCACTACTGCCGGAAGTGCCAGAAGTAGGAATGCAGAATGCAGAATGTAGAATGACTTTCTGAATTCTGCATTCCCCATCCGTCCGCGAGTTTATCGAACCGAAGCGATCGTCCTGCGCCGGGAGGACTATGGCGAGGCCGATCGCTTGCTGACCCTGCTCACGCCTCAGGCGGGAAAGCTGCGGGTGATGGCCAAGGGCGCGCGCAAAATGACCAGCCGCAAGGCCGGCCACGTCGAGTTGTTCACCCGGGTCACCCTCATGTTGGCGCGCGGCCGAACCTTTGACATTGTTACCCAGGCCGAGGCGGTGGAAACGCACCGGGCGCTGCGCGAGGATCTCCGCCGCGGAAGTTACGCCCACTACCTCGCCGAGCTGAGCGATCAATTTGCCCAGGAGGACAGCGAGGATGCGGCCCTGTTTGACTTGCTGTCCAACGGTCTGATGTGGTTGTGCGACGCGCGCGATCCCGCCCTGGCGGCGCGCTGCTTCGAGATGCGGCTATTGTCGTTGTCCGGCTACCGGCCGCAGCTCTTCAAGTGCGCCAGGACCGGCGAGAGGCTCGAGGTCGATTTGACCGAGGGCGAGGCCAGCACGGCTTTCTCGCCCGCTGAAAGCGGCACGCTGTGCGCGCGGGCGGCCAACTTCGCCCGCGACAGCGTCGCTGTTCCGCGCAGCGCGCTGATGCTGATGCGGGCGCTGCAGACCCGAACGTTTGAGGAACTGAACGCCCTCGATGTGCCCGAACTGGTCGCCGAGCAGGTCGAGCGGGCGATGCGGCGCTACTTTGTCTTTACACTTGAACGCGCGCTCAAGTCAACCCGCTTCATCCGGCAGGTGGAAGGGACGGAGGGCTGACCTCGGGCGGCTGTCACTGCGCGACCCGCAGACCGCCCCGATTTGCTTGCGATGGGGTACGATAAGACAGTGGCAGGCAGTTCAATCGGGTCTCGCGGGTCGCTGGCCCAGCGCTTTCCGGCCCTGACCTATCCGGGCTTCAATGTCTTCCTCGTCGGCCAGTTCGCGTCGCTGATCGGGACGTGGATGCAGAACACGGTTCTTCCGTATCTGGCCTACCGGATCACCGGCCAGCCCATCTTTCTTGGATTGGTTTCGTTCGCCAGCCTGCTGCCCTCGATGTTGCTGACCCTGCCCGCCGGGGTGTGGGTGGAGCGCCTCGATAAGCGCAAAGTCGTCATCGCCATGCAGGCGGTCATGATGTTCCAGGCCTTCCTTTTGGCCGCCCTGACCCTGGCGGGCCAGGTCACCATCTGGCACATCATCGTGCTCGGGCTCGTGCTCGGGTCGGCCAATGCGATTGAAGTGACCGCCCGGCAGACGATGCAGAGCGAGCTGGTGGGCAGGGAAGCGATCCCGAGCGCCATAGCCCTGAATGGGATGGCGTTCAACCTGGCGCGGGTGATCGGTCCATCGTTGTCCGCCCCATTCCTCTTGCTGGTCAACAGCGACGGCGAAGGGTGGGCGTTCTTCGCCAACGGGGTGAGCTATCTGTTTGTGATTGTGGGCTTGCTGATCCTGCCCCGGCTGGCCCGGGGGCGGGTCCTGGACGCGGATGACGAAGCGCCGGCCCCAAAATCCGCCAACATCGACGCATTCCGGGAGGGGCAGCGCTACATTCGCAATCACGGGCTGATCCAACTCGTCATCATCATGTCGGCGGTCGCGGGATTCCTGGGCTGGCCGGCCATTCAGCAAATCCCCGTGTTTGCCCGGGATGTGCTGGCTCAGTCGGGCGAAACCGAAGCCGCCGTCGCGGCTCGCAACAGTCTGCTGATCACCGCCCAGGGATTTGGGGCCCTGACGGCCTCGCTGTTGCTCTCCTGGTTCTCTCATGTGAAGCGCAAAGGGTTGTGGATGATCGTTGGGCAAATCGTGTTTGCGGTGTCGCTGCTTGGGCTCGCATTTTCCAGGGCCCTGCCGCTCTCGGCGGCCGTGATGGTCCTGGCCGGGTGGGGTTCGGTGACCCAGAACAACAACGCCAACCAGATTCTGCAACTCACCACGCCGAAAGCGTATCGCGCCCGCGTTTTCAGCACTTATTTGTTTGCCTTGCAGGGGGTGACGCCGTTTGGCAGCCTGCTTGCGGGTGTGATTGCGCAGTATTTCGGCGCGCCAGCCGTTGCGCTGTTGTGCGGGGTCGTTTGCCTCACGGCCGCGATCGGCGGTAATTTGGTCTCGAAGCAGTTGCGCCACTACGGGCATGAAGAGCCGGACCATGCCTGAGTTCGCGGTTCTGCCGGACGGCGGGCGCCTGGCATACGAGGTCGCGGGCGCGGGCCCGCCGCTCTTGCTCGTCCACGGCTTCTCGATGGATCGCCGGATGTGGCGGGCGATGCTGCCCGATCTGACTGCGCGCCATACCGTCGTGATGACCGACCTGCGCGGCTTTGGTCAGTCGGATACGCCACGCGGGCCATATACCCATGCGGGCGATCTGGTTGGACTCCTCGACGCGCTGGGGATCGCGCGCGTCGCGGTGGCCGGGCTGTCCCTCGGGGGCGGGGTGGCCATCGAGCTGGCTCTGAACCACCCGGATCGCGTGTCGGCCCTCATTGCCATCGACGCGATCCTGGAGGGCTTCCCCTGGACGATCGATTGGGATCTGAAGGTCAAGACGCGCACGCTGGATGAAATCCGGCGTGCGTGGCTGGCGAGCGAGCTGCTGGCCTGGCCGAGCCGGGACCCCGTTATCGCTGAACAGATGACAGAGATGGTGAACGCGTACTCGGGCTGGCATTGGCGGAATCGAAATCCGCTGATCCGCGCGGAGCGGCCGGCGATGTCCCGCCTGGCCGAGATCACGACGCCGACGCTCGCGCTGGTCGGCGAGCGCGATCACGCGGACTTCAGGGCGATTGCGACGCTGCTTGCGGCAGAGATATCTGGCGCGCGCCTATCCACGCTGCCGGGCGTTGGGCATCTGCCCCCATTGGAAGCGCCCGGCGCTATCGCTCGGGCGATACTAGACTTCTTGTATGTTCGAACACCGTAAACAGCCGCTTCTCCCGACCGCCGCCTTCATTGTGCGGACCGTAAAGCACACGCTCTTTGCGGTCGGCATTGTCGCCGCGTCATTGGCGATGGGGATTCTGGGTTACCGCGCGTTTGAGGGCCTGACCTGGGTTGATGCCTTTTTGAACGCGTCGATGCTCCTGGGCGGGATGGGCCCGGTCGCGGAGTTGCATACGACGGGCGGAAAGCTCTTCGCGGGTTTCTATGCGCTCTATTCGGGCCTGATCTTTCTCGTGGTGGCCGGCGTGATCTTTGGGCCCGTTATCCACCGCTTTCTCCACCAGTTCCATCTTGAGATGGACTCGGAAGACGCGCACAATTGACCTTAGGGCGCGTCATTAAATTAAGTTGTCGAACGCGATCGCACTTGACGGGAGATCACCCGGATTCTTGCGTAGCTACTGTGGAGCCCAGATGAGGTGAAGGGCACGCGCCGACTCCGCAGTCGTCATTCCCGCGAACGCGGGAATCCAGTGAAGAAGTTTCGGCATGGATCGTTGGACGTACCGAGCGTTCGTTACCGTTTTCAGGCAAATTGCCTTCGGTTAGGGCGTGTAGGGCAAGGCTTGGGTGCGCGGCTCTTGCACTGGATTCCCGCGTTCGCGGGAATGACGACATCAGTACGCCGCGCTGCCAACGTTGGGCGAAGCCAATGAATCGTCTCGACAGATAGCTTCGCGTTCGGCTGAAAGTCGCTCGGTAAGGGTCAATGTCATTTGTTGACTCCGCCTTACCTGGTTAACTCAATGGAGTCCATCGCCAGAATGGATCCGTTCGCCGCGCTGAGATCGAGGATCTCCAGAAAAAACGCCGTCCCGGCCGCGACGTTTGACGCGTCTATCTTGACGTCAAACGTGCCAGGCTCACCCATTCCGGCGGACTTGACCGCCACGGGCCCATTGGCGAGCCGTTTGCCCGCGGCATCGTAGATTCGGTAGGACAGATTGTTCTCGAAGGGTGAGATCGTCACCGTGCCCTTCACTTGGACCGAGGCCGCGATTTTTGCCCCGGATGCGGGGCTGGCGATCCGGACTTCGCGGACGAGGCCGGTCGGCGTGCGGGAGGTCTGACGGGTCAGAACCAGCCGATTCTTGAGCAAGCGCAGCGTTTGCGCAACCGGGAAGGCCGGGCAGCACATTGGATCGGCCGGGCCATGCAGCAGCGCGTCAACCGTGACTTCGCCTGCCTGGATGCTGACGCGGTTTATCTTGGCGCGATCGTCGATGTAGACGGAACCGGACTGAACCGGCTTTCCGCCCACGTTCAAAATGGCGAGCGCCGATATGAAGTTGCCCGAACCGCCCATGTTCTCGGCGAGGAGAATGGCGGCATCCGCAATTCCGTCTCCGTTCAGGTCGCCGAACGCGATTGGCTCGATCAGGCTGACCATGAGTGGGTCGGCGCCAGGGCCGGACCTGAACTGGCCGTCGGTGAGCCTGACGTTCTTGCCGGACTGGGTTAACGTATAGGTAGCGTTCTTGAGGACATTCGGGCTGAGCTGTCCGCTGACGGGTGTCGCGGTCGGGGCGGGCGCCGCTGTCGGAGGAATCGGCGTCGGGATGAGCGTCGCAGTAGGAATACCGGCCGGAGTACCGGTTGCCGTAGGAGCGGGGGGTGGGGTGGGGGCGATCAGGGTGTCGACTGGAATGGTCGAGCGGATGAACCGCTCGTAGTGGCCCAG
>JBKJQK010000082.1:0-12251 GCA_046594095.1 Anaerolineae bacterium
CATGCAGCCGACGCCACAAACAGCATTCGCAGCGGCTCGGGCGCAAGGGCCAGGCATGCGCCCAGCCACACGGCTCCGGCGGTCGCAACCGCGCCGCCGGCCGCCCGCCGTCCACGAAGCGCCAGGCGCGCACCAGCGGCGACCGGCATCGCCGCGAGAAGGAGGCCAACGGCGGGCAGCCAGGTGATGGTTCGATAGGCAAAGGGCGAGGCCAGAGCCATGGCAAGCAGAGCGGCTTGCCGGGAGCGACCGCGGGGGATGACGGCGATCAGGGTCGCGAGGACGAGATGCGCGCCAATTGAAATCAGGCGCATCATGGCCGACGGATCATCGCCGGCCTGACCCGCGATCAGGGCTGCCTGGGGCGCGAGAAAAAGCGCCGGCAGTTGGCCAGGCTGGTCGGGTCCGGCGCGTCCCATCCAGACGCCGTCCGCGCCAAAAAGCGGCAGCCAGAGCGCCTGCGCCACCACGATGAAGCCGAGCAGCGTCAGGATCAGCATCGTGAGGGGATTGCCGGAAACCCGCGCGCTACGGGCGGAGGCTCCCGGAGCAGGATCGCGGGTGGGGGGCGTCATTCGGGCAAAATTATAATGGCCCCGTGCCCAACTCTTGTCCGCGAGGACCCAATGCCGGAATCTAACGGCGAAGACCGACCCATTTCCGGGCCGTCCAGCGCGCCGGATAGGGTGGCCAGCCGCGGGCGGTGGGCAGGTCTCGCGATCGCGGCGCTGATTGGCCTGGCTGCCGCCCAACCTCTCTTTGTCGGTCTGCTGCCAAAGGGCGCTGACATTCTGCTGCACTATCACCGGATTGCGGCGTTGTCCGACATGCTTGCCCGGGGCTACTTCTACCCGCGCTGGTTTCCATTTCTGGCTGGCGGCTATGGCTACCCGATTCTGCTCTACTACGCCCCGCTCGCCCACTACCTAGGCGCCGCGTTTCATGCGTTGGGCGCGGGCGCCGTGACCGCAACGCTGCTGGTGTTTGGGTTGGCTCAGATTCTGGCTGCCACCGGGGCATATGCGTGGGCGCGCGAGCGGGTCGGGGGCGCGGGCGCCCTCGCCGCCGCAGCGGCTTACGCGTTCGCGCCGTACATACTTGTCGACCTCATGTCGCGCAGCGCGCTGGCCGAGCTGCTCGCCCTGGCAATCGCGCCGTGGGCGTTCTGGGCGCTCACCCGCCTGCAGAAAGACGGGCGTCCGATCCACGGATTGATCGCGGCTTTGAGTTATGCGGCCGTGGCCCTGTGTCACAATATCACCGCCCTGGTCTTCTCCCCGTTTCTGGCGGCCTGGGGTCTTGGGGTCGCGCTCTCGTACGGCGGGCGAAGCTGGCTTCGAGACACCGTCCGGGCGGCTTCGGTCCTGGCTCTGGGGCTGGGAGCCTCGGCCTTCTTCTGGCTACCGGCCTTTGTCGAACGCGATCTGAGCGGCCTGGATCGCGCCCTTTCGGCCGCATACGACTTTCGGACAGCGTTTCTTCCGGTTTCGCAACTCGTCGCGTGGCCGGTCCCCTTTGACTGGCGGCTGGTCAACGACGACGCGCCGTATGGCCTGGGCGCGTTGGCGGCAGGGCTGGCCGTTGGCGGATTTGGCTGGTTGGCAACTCGCGCGCGGCGAGCGGAACCCGAGCGGCAGGTCTGGCTTGTTTGGATGGGTTTTCTCGGCGGTGCTGCCGCGCTCGGCGCCCTGATGACGTTGAGCGCTTCGGAGCCGCTGTGGGAGGCCATTCCGCTCCTGCGCTTTGTCCTCTACCCGTCACGCTTTCTGGGAATTGCCAGCCTGTTTTTGGCGATCCTGGCCGGGGCGGGCGCGGAAGCGCTGGCAGTCGCGACTGGACAGATGTTCCAACGGTTGCGCTTATCACGTGCATGGGGCCGGGCCGGTATGGTCGCTCTCCTCATCGGCGGGCTGATCGTCTATGGCTTTAGCTGGCAGTTCGCCCGGCGCTTTGAGCCGAGCCCGGTCACTGGCGGGGCGGCCATCGCCGAGGCCGAGCGGCGTCTCGGCATCGTCGGCACAACGTCTATCGGCGAGTATTTGCCCCTTGCGGTTGAAGCGTTCCCCGCGGTCGATGCGCCCACCCTTGCCGCGGGCGGGATTATCCCGCTTCGGGCTGGCCTGCCCGCCGCCGTCCGCATCCGCGCCGAAGAGATCTCCCCGCTGCGTTATGCAGGCGTGATTTCGGCGGTCGCGGACACCGAAATCACGTTTAGCCAGTTTTCATTTGCGGGATGGGTGGCGACCGTGGACGGCGCGCCTGTTCCGATCGCGGCGAACCGTCCGAATGGCCTGATTCGGATATCGGTCCCGGCGGGCGAACACCCGGTCGTCGTGGCCTTCGGCTCAACCCCGGTCCGCGATCTCGCCGACACCATTGCGCTGGTCAGTGTTATTGCCGGCGGGCTGGGATTTGGGCTGGCGCTAGTTCGCCGGCGTCAGACGGGCCGACACGACGGCGTTTCAGCGAAGGAATTTGTCGACTGGCGCGTCATCAGTCTGACCGCGCTCACCGTCGCGAGTCTGACCGCGTGGAAATCACTTGCGTTGGACAACTCCGAAAACGCGTTTCGATCCACTCGCCTGACGGCGCCGGTCACGGTTGCCGGCGCCATGCCGGTCAACGCGAATTTCGGTGGAGCGATGGAGCTCATTGCCGCCGACCCGCCCATTGTCTCGCCTGGGCGGGAACGGGTAACGGTTGATTTGTTCTGGCGCGCGCTCAAGACCGGGCTGCCCGACTATGCGGTCTTCAGTCAACTCATCGGCGCCGATGGCAGCGTCATCGCCGGCCTGGATACGCTTCATCCCGACGGGGTGTATCCGACCTCGCGCTGGGGGTTGGGTGAATACGCCCGGGACCGGCGCATAATGTCGATCCCGGCCACGGCCCCGCCAGGCGTATATGTCCTTAAGGCCGGGTTATACCCAAACACCGATTCGGGGCAGCGCGTGCCCGTGCTGGATGCCAATGGGCAGAGCATTGGCGGTAGCCTGGATGCGTCGCTGGCCCGCGCGCTGACGGTCACACTGGGCCGGCCGACGACGGTGGCGTCGCCGGGGTTGCTTAAGCCGCTCAAGCCCCTTTCGATCGACCTGTCGCCGGCAATCGAGCTTCTCGGAATGGATTTGGATGTGGCCCAGGCGCGGCCCGGTCAGACCCTCGCGATTCCACTCTACTGGCATGCGAAAGCGACGCCGGGCGGCGATGCGACTGCGTGCGTGGATGCCGTCTCGAGCACGGCCATAGTCACGCTGGGCTGCCAGCCGCCGGTCGCCGGCCTCCCGCTTAGCCAGTGGCGGGCCGGCGATTTGTGGCGTTCGGCGGTCAAGGTTCGCATCCCGGCCGGGATTCCAGGTGGAACTTACACGTTGCGCATGCGCCTGGGCGATAACGTTCCGCAACCGCTGTTCGACCTCGCCATTGCCGCCCGCGAACACCGCACGGCGCCACCTGGCGCGATGCGAGCCGCGCCGGCGCCGGCGACACTGGGCGGGTTCGCCGAGGCCGCCGGCGTGTTGATCTCCGGCTCCGCGCGGCCGGGTCAGACCGTCACGACGACCGTCGTATGGCGGGCGGCGGCGAGTGCCGATCAAGACCTCACCGCGTTTATCCAGCTTTGGGACGCGAAAGGCGAACGGAAGGCCGGCCATGATGGCGCGCCGTGCGCGGGCGGGTGCCCGACCGCAGGCTGGCTGGCCGGCGAGTATCTGCTGGATGCCCATCGTCTTGACCTCCCGGCGGATCTGCCGGCCGGCGACTATCGCATCGTTGCGGGGATGTATGAGCCTGAGCGGTTGCGCAGACTCACGACCGGTGGCGGGTCAGACGTGGTTGAGCTCGGCACGTTGCGCGTGGAGCCCTGATCCGGGTTTGGGCGAACCGCGCGAGTAACGGCGCCTGGGGGCGACTGGACTCGGATTTCTTCTCTGAAAGACCCCGCGGCGATGCCAATTATTGGAGGGTTCTGCGTGAGGTCATTCGATCGCTTGCTCATCTGCGCTTCCTGTGCGAAACTCGCCCGTCAGTCCGCATGGCGGTTGACGGGGTGACGGAATCGCGGCAGGCGACGTGTTCGCGTGCGTAGTGAGAATGGGGGACATTTAAATGGGTTTTGCGCGCGCAATGCTGATCGTCCAACTTGGCTTGTTGCTCGGGGCCGGCCCAATTGCGCCGATGAGCGCGCAAAGCGGGTGGGCGGCGATGGGCGCAAGCGCCGATCCTTCGCCCGCCCCTACGGATACTGTTCAAGCCGCACCGACCCCGGTCGCGCCGACGAATGGTGTCCCCGAACGACCCTCGCCCGCCGATACCCCGTCCGCGAAGGCGACCCCAGGACTGGGCGGATCCACCGCCTTGGCCGGCTCTGGCGCGGACGTTTGAATTTCGCGGGTCGAACCCGCCGGCACGGTCTACACAAGCACGGACGCCGGCGCGCTACGGTCCGCCTTGGCAGTGGTGACCCCGGGCGGCACGGTCAGGGTGGCTGGCGCCTGCGCGGGCGTGAGCGGCACCGAGGTCGCGCTCATTACCAGGACTATCACCCTGATCGGCGGCTACACGTCCACAAACTGGTCTGCCAGCTACCCGATCACTCAGCCGACGATTGTCGACGCCCAGAGCGCTGGGCGCGTCATGGTCTTCAGCGGCGTGATCTCCAGCGAAGACGGTGGGGTGGTTTACGTCGCAGACAGCGCGTTGATCCGCAATTCCGCCGCGACGTATGGCGGCGGTATCTCAGCGGGCAAACCGGCGACCATCATCAATAGCGCGTTTGCCAGCAATACGGCCTTGTCCGGAGGCGGCGCCATCAGCAGCTACGACAATAGTTCAAGGCGGATCAAGGGCTCGATCTTGTCCGCGGGAGTTTCTGTCGGAGCGTGCGCTGGCCTGCCAGGCCGGCGCGCAGGCTTTTTCAACCGACGCGACACTCGTGCCGGCCAATTTGCTATCCGTCTTCGATGGTCAGAAACTGGCCGGGCCATGGCGCCTTACGGTTTCAGACAAAGCGCAGGATGATGTCGGCTCTCTGGTTGACTGGTGCGTGTCGGCCGAACTAAACCCGTTTCTCAGAGCGTTTGTGCCGGTCGTGCGGCGGTAACGCAACCGCAAACGTCTTCGTTCACGTAGACGTCGACGTGAACGTAAACGGGAATGTCAACGCAAACGGGAAGGAAGACGATATTGATCTATATTCGATGCCATGGAACCGCGACTCCCAACCTCCCTGGACGACTTCATGTTCGACCTGAACGGCTTCCTCGTGATCCGGAACGCCGTTGAGCCCGCGCTCGTGACCGAGGTCAACGCCGCGATCGACAATCTTCCGCCCCTTGATTATGGCCAGTGGCTCGGAAATGCCCAACGGCGCGACTACAACCTAGACACCGGTCTCGAGATCCACAACGCGGTCGAGCTTGGCGGGCCGTTTGAGACCCTGATCGATCATCCCGGCTATGTCAAGCATGCCCGCCGCTATTGCGGCGAGGCCCAGAGCTACATCGAGGGCCTGTTCATCGACGAGTGCATCCTGTCCGTCCGCAAAAGCGGCGGGCATCATCCTGTGCACAGCGGCGGCTACCAGGGCGCTTTGCGCGGAATTTATCACTACAGCCACGGCGAGTTTCGCTGCGGCCAATGCAACATCATCATCGCCTGGGATGACATCGGCCCCGGCGACGGCGCGACGATGGTGATTCCCGGAAGTCACAAGAGCAATCTTCCACACCCCGGCGCGGGCAATTACAACAAGGGCGACCGGATGGATCACCTCGAAGGCGCGGTGCCGGTGTATTTAAACAAAGGCGACGCGGTCCTGTTTGTCGATGGCTTGATGCATGGCGGCAGCAGCCGGACGAACCTGGGCGAGCGCCGGGTCACGATCTTCCGGTATGGCCCGCAATGGGCGGGCACGCGCTTCGGTTATGAGTACTCCCAGGCGCTCCTCGATCGGCTGACCCCCGAACGCCGCAAGATTCTGCAGCCCGTCAAGCAGCTCAGACCCGGCATGCTGCCGTAGCGCTCCGGCTTTCGCATAGCCTGCAATGCCCTTGACAATAGAACGCATGTTCGACTACAATTAGAACAAGGGTTCTAAAGGGCGCAGCAGGCAAGCGAGGTACGCGGGCTTGCGGCGCCAAGATGAGGCGATATGGCGCGATTGGCAAATGGGCACCAGAACGAAGGCCGGCAGCGAGTGCTGGATTTCATCACCACCTATATCAACGACAACAGCGTGCCGCCCACGATCCGCGAGATACAGGCTGGGGCAAAGATCAGCTCGACCTCGATGGTCAGCTACTACCTGAAGGATCTCGAAAAGGCGAACATGCTCGATCGCTACAAGCGGCGCTCGCGCGGGGTGGTCATCAACGACCCCAGCCGGGTGATGACCCGCGACATGGTCAGCATCCCGCTGGTGGGCGTGATTACCTGCGGCGCCGGCCCTGTCCCGACGCCGGACGCCGACGCGTTACGCAGCGCCGACGACCGGATCCAGATCGCCCGCAGCCTGGTCAAGGATGCCGACGACCTGTTCGCCCTGATCGCCAGCGGCGACTCGATGATCGACGCGCTGATCAATGACGGCGACATCATCATCATGAAGAAGGAATCCGACGTCAAGAATGGCGAGCTCGCGGCGGTGTTCCTGACCGAGAAGAACGAGTCCACCCTCAAGCGGGTCTACAAAGAGGGCAAGCGTCTCAAGCTCAAGCCCGAGAACCCAACCCTCAAGCCGTTTTACGTGGACGCCAGAAACGCCCAGATTCAGGGCCGCGTGATGTGCGTGATTCGCAGGGCATGACGTCCATTCTTTCCTTCTTCTGTTAGCGCTTACCGATTTGGGGCCCTATCATGCTCGGACGGACTATGGACAATCGATATGGTTACGCCCCTGTTCAAGATGGCGAGCTGCTTTACGAAGTCGCCGGCGACGGTCCCGGCGTCATATTCATCCATGCCGGGGTCGCTCACATGGGGATGTGGGACGAGCAGTGGGAGTCGTTCGTTACTCATTTCCGCTGCCTGCGCTACGATACGCGCGGCTTTGGCGGATCGCGCACCCAGCCGGTTTCGTTCAGCAATCGCCAGGACCTGATCGATGTGATGGATTTCGCCGGCCTCGAGCGCGCAGCGGTGATCGGCTGTTCGCGCGGGGCTGAGATTGGCCTTGACGCAATCCTGGATTTCCCCGTACGCTTCACCGGGCTGGTCGCGGTGTGCGGAAGTGTGACCGGATTTGATGCCTATGCCGGAGCCGATGTGCCCCCCGCCGAGGTGGCGCTCTTCGATGCCCTCGGTAATGTCATGGGCTCGAAGGCCCCCGCCGACGTGCGAAGGACCTGGGAGCTCGAGGCGCAGTTGTGGGCCGATGGCCCGGGCGAACCCGAGACACGCCTGACCGCCACGACCCGCGCCCGCCTGATGGCCCTGAACTGGGTGAACCTCACCCGCCAGGACAACCCGGCCCGCGACATCCCGATGCAGCCCGAGGCCGCCCTGCGCCTGTGGGACGTCCACGTGCCGGTGTTGGCTGTCTCCGGGCGCTTTGACGCGATCGGCTGCCAGCGTTCGATGGCCTACCTCGCCCAGCAGGCGCCCGAGGGCAAGTTGGTGGAAATGAATACCGCCCATCTGCCCAGCGTCGAACAGCCCGGGTTGTTCAACGAGATCGTGCTCGCCTTTCTGGCCGGACTGGATGGCGCGCCTGCTTCCGAATAAGTGGACTTGGGCAAACCTGACCGCGACGTCGTCATCACTTGCGATGGTGGGTGATGACGAACCTTGAAATCTTGAATTGACTGACGCGGCCATTGGTTTCACCTCGGCGATCGATTTCGTAAACCGCGCGGGCGATGCGCTCGCTCGCGCCGAGCTGGCATGGCTTCTGCGCGCGACACCTTTCCACGAGGATCAGACGCGGGCTTTGATGGCCGGCCAGCGCGCTGACGGCGCCTGGGAACCCGCGTGGGCGCCTGGCCACTCCGGCGTCGACGCGACCTGTTACGGCATCGCCCGCGCGCTGACCCGCGGGATGCCCATCGACGCGCCGCAACTTCAGGCCGCTGCCCTATTCCTGGCCGCCCGTCAGCGCGAGGACGGCGCATTTGAGGAAACCCCCACCCTGGCGTCGGTGGCGCCACCGTGGGCCATGCCCGGGGATCCGATGGCGCGCGAATACCTGACGGCCAATGCCGGCTTTTGCCTGGCGTTGCTGGTCGATCGGGCCGCAGCCGAACGCGCCGCCGAGGCCCTGGATCACACCGAGAGCGGCGGGGCCTCTTCCCAGACCCGCTGGCTGCGCGGGGCGTTGCGCTATCGCCTCGGCGACAGAGCCGGCGCCGAGTCGGATTTGAATGCGTTGTGCGATGAGTGCGCGTCGCTGGAGGCCGCCGATCTGGCCTGGATGCTTTGCGCCCTGTTGGCCGCCGGGGTTTCTGGTTCGCGGCGGATCGCCCGGCTCGGCATTGCCCGCCTGATGAGCCTGCGAAATGCCCACGGCGTATGGGGCGAGGGTCACGCGCCGGACTCGGTCCATACCACCCTCGACGCCCTGGCTGCGCTCCGCGCGGCCGGAATCGCCATTGACGCGCGTGTCCC
Source organism: Anaerolineae bacterium (assembly GCA_046594095.1). GTDB lineage: Bacteria > Chloroflexota > Anaerolineae > J036 > Brachytrichaceae > Brachythrix. The sequence goes on from JBKJQK010000082.1 coordinate 8,602, forward strand.
GTGCCGAATCGAGCGAATTGAGGCGTCGAGCTTGCCTGTCGTCCAGCCGGCCCTGATTGAGTTGCTGCGCGACTCGGTCGATGGCGGCGCGTCAGTCGGCTACCTTCCGCCGCTCGGTGCGGGCGAGGCGCGCGCCTACTGGCGCAGCGTCGGGCGCGCCCTGGCTGAGGGTGGCCGCGTCCTGCTCGTCGCCTGGGCCGACGGCCGGGTGATCGGCAGCGCCCAGCTCGATCTCGCCCTGCGGGCCAATGGCCTGCATCGGGCCGAGGTCATGAAGGTGATGACCCACAGCGCCTGTCGGGGCGCCGGGGTGGGGCGGGCGCTCATGCTCGCGCTCGAGGACGAAGCCCGCCGCCTCGATCGCACCACGCTCATTCTCGACACGCGGCAGGGCGATCCATCCGAGGCGCTGTATGCGTCGCTGGGCTGGATCAAGGTGGGCGCCATCCCCCGCTATGCCCGCAGCGCGAGCGGGGACTTGCACGCAACGGCTTTCTACTACAAAATCATCTGACCCAAACGGTCAAACATTCCAACGTTCATACAGGAGAACATCATGTCGATACTGAAGGGAATCAACAACGTCTCATTGCACATCATGAAATGGGAAGAGGGCAAGCGCTTCTATTCCGAGACGCTCGGGCTGGGAGCGCCTTCAATGCTGATGGATGAATTCGGCTGGTGCGAATATGGCGGCGAGGGGGAGACCCATCTCGCGCTGAACCGGTGGAACGATGCGACGCCTCCTTCCCGCGAAGGCGGCGCCACGATTGTCTTCAACGTCGATGATTGCGTTGCGGCGGTGGCCGCCCTGCGCGCGCGGGGCGTCAAGTGCGACGACCCGGAAGGCGTCCCGGGCGTCGTCACCTTCGCCAACATCTGGGACCCAGAGGGCAACCGAATGCAGTTGGCCGGACCGCCTCCAGCGGGGTAGGGCGTCAAGGGCGGACCGCCATCGCGCGGACGCGGGGATCGTCGTCATCGGCCGCAGCCCGCGCGGCGCGGTGCGCTTCTGGGCTGCCGATCTGGCGCAGCCCCATGATTGCCGCGAATCGCACCTCGCTGTTTTCGTTGATCAGCGCCGCCGCAAGAATCGGAACGGCGCTCGGGGTCCCAATCATGCCGAGCGCTTCAGCGCCATGTTGGCGCACTTGCCACCGCTTGTCCTGGAGCGCAACGGCTGGTTGGCTTACCGCGGCCTCGCCAAACTGCTCGAGCGCAATACTCACCGTCGACTGGAGCGCGGGACTGCGCGCGCCCAGCAAGCCTGCCAGTTTCGGGATCGCCCAGCCGGGTGACAAATGACGCCAACGCCTGGGTGTCCATGACGCTGCGAATCATACCAATTTGGGACATGGGCGCCGGTCTATGATTGGACCCATGAAAAACGCGCAAACGCGAGCCCAAACTGTGATTGACGACCTCATTGGCCGGGACATTGAACGCGGTCTCCAAGTCGCAGCCTACCTCGATGGCGAACTGGTAGTCGACGCGTGGGGCGGCACGGCCGCCGATGCCAGACCGATCAATGGCGACAACCTGTTCGTGACCTTCTCGACCACCAAAGGGATCACCGCGACCGTGGTCCATCTCCTGGCCGAGCGCGGCCAGCTCGACTACGACGCGCCGATCGTCCGCTATTGGCCCGAGTTTGCCTCCGGTCCGGCCGCCGAAGTGAAGGCGGCCATTACCGTTCGGCAGGCGCTATGCCATCAAACGGGTCTGATTCACCTGCCACCGGGCATCACCCGGGCCGAGACCCTCAACTGGCCTCGCATGTCTGCTTGGATCGAGCAGGCCGAGCCGCTCTGGATGCCAGGCACGGCGACCGGTTATCAGGCGTTTACGTTTGGCACGATCATCGGGGAGATCGTCCGCCGGATTGACGGGCGCACGATCGGCCGGATCGTGGCCGAAGATATAGCCCGACCGTTGGGCGTGGCCGACTCGCTGTTCATCGGGATGCGCAAGGACGCGGCCGGCCGGGTGGCCCTGCTTGAGAGCGCGCCGCCCAATCCTGCCCTGCCGATGCCGCCGGCGGACGCCCTGATCTGGCGGGCCATCCCGCCTCAATTCTTCCCTCATCACATCGGCGCAAACATCCCCGAGGTGTGGACGTCCGAGCTTCCGGCGTCAGGCGGAGTCATGAGCGCCCGCGCGGTCGCCCGGATGTACGCCGCCCTGATTGGCACTCCGGTCGATGTGAGCGCCCGGCTTCTGCCGGCCTCGCGTATCGCAATCGCGACGGTGGTCCAGACCTCCGAAGTTGACCTGGCCCTGGGTACGCCCACGCCCAAGATGCTCGGTTGGTTTGGCGGCTACGCTGGCTCGGGGACGAGCGCCAGCCCGACGGCTTTTGGCCATCCCGGCCTTGGCGGCTCAACCGCTTTCGCCGATCCCGCCCACGGCTTTGCAATGGCGATGACCAAGAGCCGGCTGAATTCGGCCACTACCCCGGAAGAGAGCAGCGGACGGGTCATCGAGCGCGAGATCCGGGAAGCCCTGGGAATCGTGTAGACGCGAAAGCATTGATCACACGCGGGGGCGCGAAGAATGACTGGTGTTCTTCGCGTCTTCGCGTGAAAAAACATCTCTGCGCGTTTCGCCCAAGGGTACAATGACTATGTGAGCCGGTTCAGACCGGCCTGAATCCTCTTTTTCCGCGGGCTGACGTGCCGGCCGTTGTCCTTCACAGGCGCGGCGCTCGACACCGTTGGTTTGCGCGAAGGTGAATCGCCATGATGCGACCCGAAATCGTTACGCCCCCTCCCGGACCCAAGGCGCGCGCCCTGATTGAGCGAGATCGCAAGATCAGTTCGACTTCGAATTCCCATCCGATCCCGCTTGTGCCGGAATCGGGCGAGGGCGTCTGGTTGCGCGATGTCGACGGTAATACCTATCTGGACATGATGGCCGGCATCGCCGTCAACACGACCGGGCATGCCCATCCCGCCGTCGTGGCCGCGGTGACCGAGCAGAGCAAGAAGCTCATGCACACCTGCGCGACGCTGTTCCCGCATGAGCCCATGCCGACCCTGGCCGAGCGGCTGGTCGCCAAGCTCGGTGGAGGATATCGGTGCTTCTTTGGCAACTCGGGCACCGAAGGCGTCGAAGCTGCCCTCAAGCTGGCCCGATACAACACCCACCGGCCGTATTTCCTGGCCTTCAATGGCTCGTTCCACGGCCGTAGTGTGGGTGCGCTGTCACTGACCGCTTCTGCCAGCAAGTATCGCAAAGGCTTTGGCCCGATGGCGTATCCGGTCACTCACGTGCCATATCCGAACCCCTATCGCCCGGCCCTGGGGGCCAGCGCGGAATCGTGCGGCGATGCCGTCCTCGAGCACATTCGCCACCTTTTTCGGACCAGCCTTCCGCCTGAGGATGTGGCCGCGGTCGTCTTCGAGCCCGTCCAGGGCGAAGGTGGCTATGTCGTCCCGCCGAAGGGTTTCTTAAAGGCGCTCCAGGCCCTCATGAGCGAGCACGGCATTCTCGTCATCGCCGACGAGGTCCAAACGGGCGTCGGCCGGACCGGCAAGTTCTTCGCCTTCGAGCACGAGGACATGCAGACCCCCGACATCGTCATCCTGGCCAAGGGCCTGGCCTCCGGCTATCCCATCAGCGCGACCTTGTTCAAGGACAAGCTGTCAACG
>JBKJQK010000103.1:0-19661 GCA_046594095.1 Anaerolineae bacterium
GGCACCCCGCCGGACCACATTCATACCGATGCGGTCGTTACTCTTGGCGACGGACCGACGATCACCTCAATTGAGTTGACGTGTGTTGCCGACATGAAGGGTATTGATGCGGCAAAATTCGCCGAGATCGCTGACGCTGCCAAGAAGAATTGCCCGGTATCGAAGGCTTTGGCGGCCGTGCAGGACGTCAAGCTTCACGCGTCACTCAAATAGCGCGTACGCGGCTGAACGCGACAGAACTGCAGGGGCGCAGCGCGCTGCGCCCCTGTCAAATCGTCGAGAAAAAGCCGGCGCAGCCAGCCCCGAGAAGAATGAAACGGATCGACTTACCGAGGACCGTTGCCACGATAAACTGCCAGACCGGCATGTGTGTGATACCGGCCATCATCCCGCCAATGTCGAATAATGGATTGGGTAGGGCGGCCAGCGCAAAAATCGTCAGGAAACCGTTCTTTCGGATGAATTTCTCAAGACGAATCGTCCACTTGTTTTTAGGGATGATCGCTTTTCCGCCAACGCCGGCAAGATAGCCGGTTAGTTCGCCAAACCCGGCCCCGAGCCCGGACACAATTCCAGACTGGATCGGACCAAACAGTGTCCCTCCCGCGCAGGCCATAACGAAGGTCGGCGCGGGGATGATCACCGTGGCGTTGCCAATCAGGCTCACGATGAAAAGCCCGCCCAGACCGGCGTGGCCGAGCCGGGAGAGTTCGTGACGATAGTGGGCCGTCAGATAGAGGACACCCGCGCTTACCCCGATGACCAGCGCCAGCAGCGCGATTTGGCGCCAGCGCGGCCGCCACCCCTTCTTTGGGTCTTTCAATTCGGCGATGGGCGCGTTACCTTCCTGCGCGAGGGCTTGATCGATGGGCAAGGGAGAATCGCGATTGTATCGCGGTTGCCCGCCTCGCAAGAAACATCCCCGGCTTCATCTTGAAGCCGGGGATGTCGCAATCCGAAAAGACTGGGAAAGGTCAGGCCGGAGACGCTTCGCGTTTGCTCTTCCAGACCGCCCAGATGAATGCGGCGATCATGACCAGGGCGAAAAGCCCAGAGCCGATGCCGAGCTTGGTGCTCACGATGATTGGGGCAATGATGACCGATACCAGGTTGATAACCTTGATCATCGGGTTGAGGGCGGGACCGGCGGTGTCTTTCAACGGATCGCCTACGGTGTCACCCACGACGGCGGCCTTATGCCGTTCGGAACCCTTGCCGGTATTGGCCTGCGGGTCGCGTTTCTCGTCCTCGATAGTCTTCTTGGCGTTGTCCCACGCGCCGCCCGCGTTGGACATGTAGACCGCCAGGAGCTGGCCGCTCAGGATGATTCCAGCCAGGAATCCGCCCAGAGCCTCTACGCCCAGCAGCAGACCCACGATGATCGGGCCGGTCACCGAGATGATGGCCAGGGTCAGGAGCTCGCGCTGCGCGGCCGAGGTTGAGATCGCCACGACGTTGGCGTAGTCGGGCTCCTTCTTGTAGTTCATGATGTCGGGGTCGCGGAATTGCCGCCGCACCTCATTCACGATCAGGCCCGCCGCGCGCTCCACCGCCTTAATGGCGATTGAGCTGAACAACCACGGAATCGTGCCGCCGATCAGCAATCCGACAAAGACAAGCGGCTCGCTTACCCGGATACCGTTGGCCAGCGCCTTTGGATCGATCTTGCTGACATCCGTGATAAACGAGCCGAACAGCGAAACTGCCGCAATAACGGCCGACCCGATGGCGACACCCTTGGTAATGGCTTTGGTCGTATTGCCAACCGCGTCCAGGTCCGCCAGACGCTGTCGGGCGCCGCCTTCAGTGATGTCGGCCATCTCGGCAACGCCGTTGGCGTTGTCGCTGATCGGCCCGAAAGAATCCATTGCGACGTTGTTTCCGGTCAGGGTTAGCATGCCTACGCCGGTCATCGCCACGCCGAACAGCACATACACGCCCTGTTTGACGGGATCGGCATCCGCGCCCGACCAGATCGCAATCGACGCCAGAATCGTCGCGGCGATGATGAGGGTGCTCCAAACCGCGCTCTCTTTCCCGATGGACATTCCAGACAGGATCGTGGTGGCCGGGCCACCGCTGGTGGCCTTGGCGATGTCTTTCACGGGTTTGAAGTGCGTATCGGTGAAGTACTCGGTGACCTTGTCGATCACGATTGCCAGCATAACGCCGATCGATACCGAGAGGAACGGCCTCCACTCGATCGCGTTGCCGGAGCGCATGTAGAAGGCGGTCATGATCGCAAACAGGATCAGCGAGAAAATGGCCGACGAATAGAAGCCGCGATTGATGGCCTGCATCGCCCCGCGGGCCGTGTCCGACGTCACCCGCACCAGGTACGTCCCGACAATAGAGCTGAGAACGCCAATTCCGCGCACGACGAGCGGAAAGACAATCCACTGCAGGGTTCCGGTAATCGCCGACAGGGCGAGCCCGAGAATCAGGCCCGAAACGATGGTGACTTCGTAGCTCTCGAAGATGTCGGCGGCCATGCCGGCGCAGTCGCCCACGTTGTCGCCAACGAGGTCGGCCACCACCGCAGCATTGCGGCGGTCATCCTCTTCGAGACCCTGCTCGACCTTGCCGACCAGATCAGCCACCACGGCCGCGTTGCGGCGATCGTCCTCCTCAAGCCCCTGCTCGACCTTGCCGACTAGATCCGCACCCACATCGGCCGCCTTGGTGAAGATGCCGCCGCCCACGCGCATGAAGAGCGCCAACAGCGTGCCGCCAAACCCGAAGCCCAGCAGCGCATCCGGCGCGGCCTTGCCGAAGATGATGAAGATGATCGTGCCGCCAAACAGGCCCAGCCCGTCGGTAAGCATCCCGGTCACCGTGCCCGCCCGATAGGCGATCCGCAGCGCTCCAGCGAAAGTCCGGCGAGCCTCCGACGCCACCCGAACGTTTGCATCCACCGCCATCCGCATGCCAATCTGGCCCACCGTGAGAGAGAACAGCGCGCCCATGATGAAGGCGATCGCCCGGCCAACCGCGTCGATCAGCGTTATCGCGCCGGGATCCTTTACGTTGAAAGGGGCCTGGCCGAAATGCTCCACCGCTTCGACCGAAGGCGGCACAATGTAGACGCTAAAGAACAAAGCGACGGTCAGAACCCCGATCAGGGGGAAGATGCCGCGGGCCTGTTTGCCCAAATAGGCCAGGGCGCCGGTCTTGATAGCATGCCACACTTTCTGCATCTCGGGCGTGCCGGTGTCCTCGCGCAACACCTGATTCCGAAGAAAGACCGCGTAACCAAGCCCGGCAAAGGAGGTGAGAAGCACCAGCCAAATCATCGTCTGTTCAAACGGTTTTAGGTCAATCATGAATTCGCTACTCCTGAAAGAAAACGGGGGACAGAATACAAAAATCGCGAGCCCCGCCGGCCATCCTGCGAAACGCAGAAAGGCGGGCGTCGCCCGCGAGAATTTCATTGGTCAAGAGCGACCGGATAGGCCTCGGCTGGGTTGACATCGCAACGAAACCTTGGCGTTCAGCAGATTGGAGCCTCATCTCGGAGTCTCAATGACGTGGCGATTGTACCCGGATTCCAGACCCCCGTTTGGCATTTCACGAATCCATGTGTATCGTCACGCGGAACGCTCTGGGCGGCCCAAATGCGGCTTCGAAGTGAATCGAAATCATCGGGTGAGCGCGCGTTAAGCCCGGCGTAATGTCTCGCGGCTAGACTTCTCTCATTCAATGAAAACGCGAATACCCTCAATTTCAAGTTCCGAAATCACGCCTGAGTCGGTCTACCTGTCGCGACGCAAGGCGCTCCGGCTCGGGGGAATCGGGCTCAGCGCGGCTGCGTTGGCCGCATGCGGTATTGGACCGAGTCCCACCGCGCCCGGAAGCGCATCCCCGTCAACAAATCCCGCCATTGGGCCGCAACTTGACCCGTCGCCGACGCCCGACGCGCGTGAGCCGGCCGCCGGAAAACAGACCGACGAGTTGGGGGACAAACTCACCCCTTTCGCGAGCGTAACGGGCTATAACAACTTCTACGAATTCAGCACATCCAAGGAAAGCGTAGCCGGCCTATCCAAGAACTTCAAAGGCTTTCCATGGACGGTCACCGTGGGCGGGCTTGTCGCAAAGCCCCGCACCTACGATTTGGACGATCTGCGCAAGCGATTTGACCCGGAGGAGAGAATCTATCGGCTGCGGTGTGTTGAGGCCTGGTCGATGGTCATCCCGTGGGTGGGCTTCGCCCTGAACAAACTGCTGAAGGAGGTCGAGCCAACTTCAAAGGCCAAATTCGTTCGATTCGAGTCACTCTATGACACCACCCAGTTCCCGGGCCAACGCGATCCCTTCTATCGGTGGCCCTATGTTGAGGGACTGCGCCTGGATGAGGCCATGAATGATCTCACCTTGATGGTCACGGGCCTATATGGCAAGGCCCTTCCGGGGGCTAACGGCGCCCCGCTGCGTTTGGCTGTGCCCTGGAAATACGGCTTCAAGAGCATCAAGTCGATCGTCAAGATCGACCTGGTCGAGGAGCAGCCCACCTCGTTGTGGATGTCGGCGGCGGCGAACGAATACGGCTTCTACTCAAATGTGAACCCGGGCGTGTCTCATCCGCGTTGGTTGCAAGACACCGAGCGCCGGATTGGTGAGTTGGCCCGCCGGCGCACCCTCATGTTCAATGGCTACGAGGCGCAGGTCCAGGAGCTCTACAAGGGCATGGACTTGAAGCGCAACTACTAGCGCATGCGACCCGTCGCGCGCGTGGGCCGGCCGGCCGAGCTGCTGGCCCAAATCGGCCATTTTGTTGATTCGCACCCGCATCTGCTGACCGCGGTCGCGGCGCTTGTTCCGCTTGCGGTCATGGTTGTGGACGGTCTCGGAGATCGGCTGACCGTCAACCCGATCCAGGAATTGACTCTCCGAACGGGTAAGGTGGGGCTAGTGTTGCTCGTCGCCTCTCTTGCGTGCGCGCCGCTGAATACCCTGGCCGGGCTGCGGATTGGGCTCAAAATCAGGCGCGACCTGGGCCTGTTTGGATTTTTCTACATCAGCCTGCACCTGCTGATCTTCAGCGTGCTGGATCTGGGGCTGGACATCGGACTGATCGTCAGCGCGATCAGCCAGAAACTCTTCGTGCTGGCCGGGATGGCCGCGTTCGTGTTGATGATTCCGCTTGCGATCACTTCGACCAAAGGCTGGCAGAAACGGCTTGGCAAGCGCTGGAAAGCGCTCCACCGCCTGGTCTATCTGGCTCTACCCATCGCGGCTTTCCATTATGTGTGGCTGGTCAAGGCCGATATCAGACCCCCGCTCGCATACGCCGCGGTGATTGGCTTGCTGCTGCTGCTCCGTGTGCCGGCGATTCGGGGGTGGGCCAGTGGCGCGCGGCGTCGGCTCGAGGCTCGAATCCGCCGTTAGCGCCCAACGACGTGGCACGCCCGGCAACGGGCTTGATACGCCTCGCTGGCCCCGACCAGGACGATCGGATCACTGGCCGAAGCCGGCTGTCCGTTGATCAGGCGCTGAGTCCGGGTGGCGGGAGAGCCGCATTCCATGCAAATTGCCGAGAGTTTGGTGACCTCTTCCGCCCGGGCCATTAACTCGGGAATCGGCCCAAACGGTTCGCCCCGGAAGTCCTGATCGAGACCGGCCAGGATGACTCTCTTGCCCGCGTTGGCCAATCGCTCGCACAACGCGATTAGCCCATTATCCAAGAATTGCGCTTCGTCAATCGCGACCACCTCGGTCTCAGGCGCGACCTGGGCCTCAATGTCAGCCGCGATTCGGACTGGATGCGCGCCGACCTGAGTGCCGCTGTGCGAATTGACCGTGGCGTAGCCGTAACGGGTGTCAATGGCGGGCTTGAAAACCTGAGTCCGCTGGCGGGCGATCTCGGCACGCCGGACGCGCCGGATGAGTTCTTCGGATTTGCCGCTGAACATGCAGCCGCAGATGATTTCGATCCAGCCCGAGTTGCGTTGATGCTTAACCATGAGATCGTAGATTTTACCCAGCCGGCGGGTATCATCGCGCAATGGTGTTGAAATGGCCGGGCCTGGTTCGGGTGGCAGTGGGCGTCTGTCTGACTCTGTCGACACTTGCCGGCGCTCCATCAGCCGCACGGGCTCGGGCCGACGATGGCCGGGTTACGCCAAAGGCGCGAGCCGCCACTGAGAGTGACAAGCGGGCCGACCTCTATATCATCGCGGTCGGCTGGCCTGATCTCAGTCCGGCCCTCGCGCGCGATGGAAAATTGGCCAAGACCCGCTTCGTCGTGGACACGTTACGCCGGCATGCTGATCGTGCTCAGGCTGGTCTGCGCCAGGGACTCACCGAGCGTGGAGTCGTCTTCCAGGTCGTCTGGCTCGACAACGCGCTGCGGGCCGCCGACGTGGGCGCGGGTGTCCTGGCCTGGCTCGCCTCGCGCGACGATGTAGCCCTGGTCGATGTGGATTCCCAGCGGGATGCGCCGGCCGCTCCGCCATGGGTGACCGGGCCTCAGGTCCGGTCGCCGGATGTCTGGCTTTCCGATGCCGCGCCGGGCTTTGCGCGGCGCCTCTCCGAGAGCCCCCTGCCGGGTCCCGGCATCGCCTGGGGGGTCGTCGCTACCGGCGCCCCATCGCTGTGGGCCAGAGGCATTCGTGGGCAGGGGGTTGTCATTGCGGATTTGGATACCGGCGCGCGCTGGGACCACGCCGCCCTGGCCCGCCAGTATCGCGGATCGACGGGCGGGTGGGTGAGTCACTCCGGAAACTGGTTTGACCCCGTTGCATTTGCCGATGCGCCGGTTGACGTTAGCGGTCACGGCACACATACGACCGGCACCCTGGTCGGTGACGATGGCGATGGGAATCAGATCGGGGTCGCGCCAGGAGCAGCCTGGATTGCGTGCCGAAACATGGCCGGTCCGAGCGGGGTCGGGGCCGTATCGCTGTATGTCTCGTGTTTTCAATTTGCGCTCGCGCCGACAGATCTCGCCGGCAACAATCCGAATCCGGAAATGGCCGCCGATATCACCAGTAATTCGTGGGCCTGCGATCCCGGTTTTGGCGAAGCGGGTTGCGATCGCGACGACGCGCTCATACGCTCGGTTGAGGCGCTTCGGCTGGCCGGAATCCTCGTGGTCTCTTCGGCCGGGAACTCGGGCTTGAACGGCTGCGATACGGTCAAACTGGCGCCGGGCATGCTTAACGCTGGCCTGGCTGTCGGCGCCGTTGACCCGGCTGGCGCGGTCGCACGATTCAGCAGCCGCGGCCCTGGGACTGCAAGTGGCCCCACCAAACCTGATCTCGTCGCTCCGGGATCTGACATACCGTCCGCCGCGTTCGCGAATCGGAACGCCTATCGGAACTCAAGCGGAACCAGCATGGCCGCCCCTCACGTGGCGGGCGTGGCCGCGCTGGTATGGTCGGCCGCGCCGTGGCTAAAGGGCGAAGTTCTCGAGACTGAGGCCATATTGCGGGCCACCGCCCGGCCCATCGCGTCCGCCGAAGCCTGTGGAGGCGTCCCCGGAACTGCCAGGCCAAACAACACAAGTGGCTTCGGGCAGATCGATGCCGTGGCCGCGGTGGCCGAGGCAAACGCCCTCACGTACCGGATTTCTGAGCCTAACGCCACATCCGGTCTGACCCTCGAAAATCTGACCGTGGTTGCGCGCCAGAGCGTTCGCCTGGTCATCACGACGCGCGAAAATGGCGTCCGGATGACAAAAACCATCGGGACGATCGGGCCGAACGAGATTGCGCGGGTCAGCCTTTCCGAGGCCGGCCCGGACCCCGGCGCGTTTTCGTTGGAGCTGCGCTACGACGGGCTGGCGGGCGAGCGGCGGGTCCCGGTGCAGCCTTAACGGGGTCGGGTTTGGCCGCTTTCCGCGCTTGGAGACGCGGCGCCGGCACGCGCTTCTTCGGTCTCGACGGGGGTGGCGCGGCGACCACAGGCTCGGGCGCTGCCGGGAGCAGCGCGTCGCGGGCCATCAAGGCCGCGCCGACAACGCCGGAATGCTCGCCGAGTTCGGCCACAACAATCTTGATTTTGTCGATTCCGGTCTTGTTGATGGCGTGTTCGCGGGCGGTTATGGCGATCTTGTCCACCATCCAATGCCCAAGGCCCTCAATAACGCCACCGCCATAAATCAGCGCTTCGGGATCGAGCGCGTTGATCAAACTGGCCGCGTGCAGACCCAGGTAATGGGCGGCCCGGCGGAGCACATCGATGGCCAGCGGATCATCCTCATGGACGGCCGCCGCCAAAACGCTGGACGTGAGGGCGCCATCCTTTTCCGCCATGAGCTCGGGCAGGTTGGTTTTGCGGCCGGCGGCGATCCCGGCCCGCAGATCGCGCTCTATTGCGGTCCGGCTGGCGATGGCTTCGATGCCGCCCCGAATTCCGCCGCCGCCCGCAAACGGCCCGTCGGCCATGGTCACAACATGGCCAAGTTCGCCCGCGCTTCCGCGCGTGCCCTCGAAGATCTTGCCATCCAGAATGATGCCGCCGCCAATCCCTGTGCCGACAAAGACGGTGATCATGTTCTTGAGCCCGCGCCCCGCGCCCATTCTTAACTCGCCGGCCGCGGCAACCTTCACATCGTTTGACAGAACCACCGGCACGTTCCGCCATTCGCGGAGCAACCTGGACATTTCGACGTTCTCCATGCCCGGGATATTCGTGATCCGAATAATGACGCCCCGTTTCGCGTCGATAATTCCCGGCACGCCGATGCCAATTGCTGCGATCGCCGTCCGTTCGATGCCGGCCCGGGCAACGGCGTCGTCCATGGCCTTGATCAGTCGTTTCATGACGACCTGAGGTCCCTGTTGAGCCTGAGTGGTCTTCTTGGCCGACGAGACGACCTTGCCGTTGGCGTCAACGACGGACGCGAGGATTTTGGTCCCGCCGAGGTCGATGCCAAGGGTGTACGTCTGCGGAACTTTGGGTTTCCTGAGAATTGCCATTGGGGTGTTGCCTCTCCTTCGAGCCTGCCGGGCCTACAAGCCTATCCAAAAAAAGGGAGCGGACCACGCTCGCGCGCCGTCCGCTCTTTGCGAGTCTTATGCGCTGGACAGGACTTGAACCTGCAAGCCTTGCGGCACCACCCCCTCAAGATGGCGTGTCTGCCAATTTCACCACCAGCGCGTAACGCGACATAGACAATATCGCGGCGCGAAATTATACCGCAGCAGCGCCGGCAGCGTCGTCATTGTTCGGTTCTGGTTTGCGCGCCCATCGCGCGCGGCGTGACTCCGACGCGGCCGCGTGCCCGAGGTGATTTTCTGAGAATTCACCAAACTCGGTATTAGAATCGGGTGAGCGCGGGGTTGGCTGTCAGGTCACTCGGGCTGACCAGGCGATCGCGTGCGACCCGAGCCGCGACACTGCCTGCCGGAAATTTCCAATATGAGTTTGCCCGACGTCGCGCCTGCGCAGGCGCCCCCAATTGCTCCCCGGTCCCAAGTCGGTCTCCGGTCAGCGCTCCTTATCGCGGTCTTTGTTATGGCTGGCATATTTGCGGGTTTAGGCGCATACACGTTTCTATCCGCTCGAGGAGGATCGTATTTGCTCGACGATCCGCAGGCCTGTGTGAATTGCCACATCATGCGCCCTCAATACGACTCGTGGTCACACAGCAGCCATAGGAGCGTGGCGAGCTGCAATAGTTGTCATGTTCCGCACGACTTCTTTGGCAAGTACGCGACCAAGCTCGAAAACGGATACGCGCATTCGCGAGCGTTCACGTTTATGGACTTCAAAGAACCCATCGAAATGCGGCCGGTGAGCCGGAACATTGTTTTGAACAACTGCCTCGAGTGCCACAAGACGGTTGTAAGCGGGATCACCGCTTTGCATACAGGCGATCGCGACACCCTTGACTGCATTGCGTGTCATCGCAGTGTTGGACATGCCGCAAAGTAACGGAGGCCCGAAGCCAGCCAACCCACAGATAACCATGAAGAAACTCAATTTCAAATCCCTGCCCACCGGGGCGTATTTCGTCATCTTTGGTGTACTTGCCCTTCTGACGGTCGGCGTGATGCTGTTGCTCCAGAGTATCTCGGAGCGTCAGCGCGAAGGCCGCCAGGATGCGTTCCGAGTCGTCCCGCTGAGCGAATCGGTGATTGATCCGGCGATATGGGGCCAGAACTACCCCAATCAGTACGACGGTTACAAGCGTACGGTCGACATTCAGCGAACGAGATATGGCGGGAGTGAGGCAATCCAGAAGGTGGACGACGACAAGAACTGGCGAATCATCTTCAACGGCAACCCTTTCGGGGTCGACTATCGCGAAGAGCGCGGGCACGCCTATATGCTTCTTGACCAACGCGACACGGAACGGGTCAAACAGTTCAAGCAGCCAGGCGCTTGCCTGCATTGCCATGCATCGGTGATTCCGGCCTATTTCCAGACCGGAGTCGATGCGGGTGTCCCGGCCTCCAATCGGACGGCAGCCATTCAGAAGGGCTTTGAAATCCTCGGCCCCAAGCCGTATACCGAAGTGACCAAGCTGGTGAACCATCCCATCACGTGCAGCGACTGTCACGACCCGGAGACCATGCAGTTGCGGATCACCCGGCCCGGATTCCTCGCCGGCGCCAACGCGCTTGCCAGGTCAAACGATCCAGTTCCGCACCTGCCCAGCATCGAGCGCTGGCGTGAGGCGGGGGCCAAGGGCGAATACAACCCGAACATCGAAGCCACGCGCCAGGAAATGCGCTCGTTTGTCTGCGCACAATGTCACGTCGAGTACTACTTCAAGGGTGATGAGAAGCTTCTTGTGTTTCCATGGCAAAACGGCCTGAAGATGGAAAACATCGAGGCCTACTACAACACGGTTGGTTTCAAGGACTGGACCCACAAGGACAGCGGCGCCAATGTCTTGAAGGCGCAGCACCCCGAGTTTGAAACCTGGAGCCAGGGCGTTCACGCCCGAAGCGGCGTCGCCTGCGCGGATTGCCATATGCCTTACGGGCGGGTGGGGTCGGTCAAAGTCAGCGATCACCAGGTTCGCAGCCCAATGCTGAATGTGAACAACGCTTGCCAGACGTGCCATAAGTTCAGCGAGCAGGAGATGAAGGACCGGGTGGCCATCATCCAGGACCGGACCAAGGCGCTGATGACGCGGACCGAGGAAGCTGTGGTCGGCCTGATTCAAGACCTCGCGAAAGCCAGGGCCGGCGGCGCGACGGACGCGCAACTGGCCGGCGCGCAGGCGTTGCAACGCAAGGCGCAGTGGCGGCTGGATTTTGTGGCCGCTGAGAACTCGATGGGTTTCCATGCGCCAGGTGAGGCCGCCCGAATTCTGGCCGAGGGGATCGATTACGCCCGCCAGGGCCAGATAGAGCTGCAAAAGGTCCTTCGCCCGACGGCTGGCGCCGATCAGCCGCTCGCGCAAAAGCCCTGACCGCGACTCGGATCAAACTGGGGTCGGCGACGCATTGTTGCCGGCCCCAGTTCGGTTCCGCGGCAATGGGCACGGTCCTGGTCGCGGATCGCCTTGAGCTCGAAGCGCTGGCTAGTTCACCTCGTCGCGTTTTATCACAACCAGAGTCTGGTCGTCGAACGGCAGCTCGCCGCCCGAATGCTCGCGCACGGCCGCCATCACGGTGTCGACGATCTCGGGCGCGCTCAGCGGTGACGCCGCGATCAGAGCGTCGGTCAGGCGTGCCATCCCGAATTCCTCGCCCCTGGGATTGAGCGCATCCACGAGACCGTCGGTATAGAGCATCAGCGCCTGGCCGGGTTCGATGAACATTTCCTTCAGGGGCGGTTCGATGGGCTCGAACAATCCGATGGCCATCCCATGCTCGGCGAGCTGGGCGACTGCGTCGTCCCGGCGTGAGATCAAGGGCGGATTGTGACCGGCGTTGGCGTAATGCATCTCGCCCGTGCGGGTGTCAAGGATGGCGTAGAACATGGTCACAAACAAATCGGATCGGGTGTCGGCCAAAACCAGCCGGTTCACTCGTTTGAGCACCGCGTTGGGTTCGCGGCCGCTGAAAGCCGCGCCCCGGAGCAGGGACCGGGTCAGGGCCATGAACAACGCGGCCGGGACGCCTTTGTCAGCGACATCCGCGATGGCCACCCCGAAACGCCCATCCTGGAGCTCGATGAAATCGTAGAAATCGCCGCCGACCTGGCGCGCGGCTTGCCAGTCGGCGGCCACGCTCCAGCCCGACGGCGCAGGCAAACTGCGCGGCAGAAAGCTTCGTTGAATCTCGCGCGCAAGAGATAGTTCATGCTCGAGGCGCTGGGCTGCCAGCGATTCCTGGTACAGCCGGGCGCTGTCGATGGCCAGGGCGGTTTGCTGGGCGATGCCATGCAGAATGCTGAGCGCGCGGCCACGCGGGAGGTGTTCCGGCTGGCGCGCGCCGATCAACATCGCGCCGACAAGATTCCCCCGGGCCATCAAACGGAGGGTGGCCAGATGCGGCATTCCGGCGGCCTCGCGGATTGCACTCGGGGGCGGCGGATATTGGGTTGACTCGGCCGGCAAATCCCCGGCGGCAATCCAGTCGCCCCATACACCCTCGACCAGGTCGAGCGCCATGAGCGCTTCGCGATTGGCTCGCGGCAAGCCAGACGCGCCCGACAATCGGAGACGATCGTTGAGAGCCCCGCCGACAAACAGGGCGCACGCGTCCACCCCAACCATGAGCGGGGTGAGCCTGACAACCCGATCGACGATCTCGTCGATACCCGTTTCCTCATTGACCGCCTGGGCAACCTCGAGCAGCGCCGCGGTCGCCCAGGCCTCTTCTTCGCGCGCGACGTTGGCCCGCACGGCCTCGAGGACCAGTGCGGCCTGGTTGGCCAGGCCGGTGAGGAGTTCCGCGCGCCGCGAGTGACGCAGCTCCCCGTCCTGATCGAGAACGATCATGGCGGCCATTAGCTCGTCCTTGGCCACCATGGGGAGCGCCAGCGCCGGGGAGCGGAGCCGGCCGGACGCATCGGCCGTTGCAGGGCCCCTCAATTCCAGCATCCTCCCCAGGGCGGGAATGTCCTCCACCAAAATTGCGTCACCGGGCGAGAGAAGCTCGTGGTCTGAAAGGGACCCGTGCACCGCCGAAATCTCGAAGCCGCCATCGCGCGGATTGCGGCTCAAGATCGCGCAAGCGTCGACACCCGAAAGCATCGGGGCGAGGCGCACAACGGCTTCCATCGCATCCTCGAGCGTCTCGGCGCTCCGGGCGACGTCGGCGACCTGGAGCAGCGCCGCGGATTGCCAGGCCTGTTCGCGCTCGGCTTCGTAAAGCCGGGCGTCACCGACCGCCACCGCCACTTGCTGGGCCAGCACTTCGAGGTATCCCTGATCGTCCAACGTAAAGGTGCCGAGGCTATCTGACTGCAAATCAAGCGCGCCGATGACCTCGTCCTTTAGCCACAGGGGCACAACGGCCTCACTCCGCGCGTCCGGGAGGTGCGGGCTGCTGACGTAGCGCGGTTCCAGCGTGACATCCATGATGCGCAGGGTGCGGCCTTCGGCGATGGCAGAGCCGACGAGGCCGGCCCCTAGCTTGCGGCGCCGCCCAACTTCGAGCGGCTGCGTGGCCGCCCGGCAGGCGATGTCATCTCGCGACGGTTCGACCAGAAAGAGTCCGACGAAGTAGTAACCGAAGGCGCGCTGGACGGCCTCGACCAGCTTGGGCAGAAGGGCATCGAGGTCGAGAATCGATGACGTCTGGTGGGCGACCGTGTCCACCAGCCCGAGCTGCCGGACGCGATGGCGCTCGCGGGCCAACGCCCGGGCGTTCTGGGCGGCGGCGGCGGCCTGGTTGGCAACAATGCTCAGAATCCGCAAGTGGCTGTCGGTGTAGGCGTGGGGTTCATCCGACTGAAGCGCCATCGCGCCCACCACCTGGTCTCCGGCCAGCATTGGGACAAAGACGGCGCTACGGGGCATTACCCTGTGACCGCCATCCAGGCTGCGCGGATGGGCAGGGAGCGAATCTAGCTCGGTTCGAAAGTCGCGTACGAGCAGCGACTTTCCGGTATCGCGCATCCAGCCCACGATGCCGCCTTCCCTGCCGATTTCCAGGCGCCCGCCCGGCAAACGCTCGCCGCGCACCATGCGAACCCGGATGTCATAGCAGGTGCCATCAAAGAAGCCAAGCTGGAAGGTGCGCGCGTCCATCAACCGCGACGCCCGTTCGTAGACCAATTCGCAAAGCTCAGCTTCATCAAGCGAATGAGAGGCGATCGCCTGGACGGCGTCGCTGAGCGCCTGAAGTTCCGCGACCTGCGCAACGAGGGCGCGCCGAAGCACACGCCTGCGGCGGAAGTACCACACGGCGACTGCCACCGTCAACAGCAGCGCCAGCGCAGCTGCGGCCAGCAGCGCTGTGGGAAGGCGAATATCGAGCTGAGGGTCCATGTTTGCGGGTTGGGCGACGTGTATTATAGAGAAGCGCATGAAGCTGACGACGAAGCGGGCGGCCCGTGTCATGGTAGGTTTGGCCTTTGTGGCGCTCACGATGCCGGCACCCGCGGCCTCGCGCGCCCTACCGGCCGCGCCAGCGGTCACGCTCTTGGTTGAGGCGGGTTTCAGCGGTTACGTTCGTCCGCTGACGTGGATGCCGATTCGGGTCACGGCCTCAAACGGCGGCGACGCCGTTGAGGGCGCCCTGGTCATGGACAGTTCGACCGCGGACGGCGCCCGGCATCTGACCGTGGCGGTGCCGCTGCCACGCGGGGCGCGAAAGCAGGTATTCCTGTACGGGCCAAGTGACGTTCGTTCGCCAGTTGTGCGCTACGTTGCGGGCGGTGTCGACCTGGCCAGCGCCTCAATTGGCACGCGCTCAATCGCGCCCGAAGACCGGCTGGTCATTGTGGCCAGCGACCCACCCGACGGCTTCAACTTCCTGGCGGATATTCGGACGCCCTATGGCGGCCGGACCTACGTTGCGCCGATGCGGATCGAGCAGTTGCCGGATCACTCGGCGGCCCTGGACGGCGTGGATGCGATCCTCTTCAACAATGTTGACTCGGCTGCCCTTAGTGCCGACCAGCGCGCCGCGTTGCAGGCCTGGATCGTCGCAGGCGGGCATGTGATTTTGAGTGGCGGCCCGGGCGCGCGGCTCGCGGCAGGTGGATTCACTGATATCCTGCCGGCGTCCGCGAGCGGCGCGATCGCCCAGAGGTCGGTAGCGCCCCTGGCGGCGTTTGCCGCGAGCAGGTCACTGACGACGGTGGTGGCGATCGCTGCAGATGCCCTGGCGCCGCTGGACCTGCCGCGGCTGATTCGTGATGGCATTGTCTTGGTGGGCTCGCCCGAAGCGCCGTTGGTGGTCCGCCGAGATCTGGGGCGGGGCATGCTCGATCAGCTGGCCTTTGACGCCAGTCTGGCCCCCATCCGCGACTGGCGTGATCGGACGGGCGTGTTCGCGGCGTTGTTCGGCGGGCGGGTCGAGGCGGTGGCCGATTTCAGCCAGGTGCGCAGTGAGGTGGCGGCGGTCACTGGCGCCAGCGCCCTGCCGGCGACCTCGCTGCCGCCGTTTGGGGTGGTAGCCGCGTTTTTGCTGGCGTATGCGATGACGGTTGGGCCGATCAATTTTCTGACCCTGCGCCGGTTCAACCGGATGCGGTGGGCCTGGGTGACCGTGCCGATGATTGTGCTGGCCTTTACCGGACTTGGAATTGCCCTTGGGTTTCGTCTGCGTGGGAATAACCCGGTCCTGCACCGCGCCAGCGTCATTTATGCGGACAACCGCGTTGCCGCGGCTCGATCCCAGGGTTTGGTTGGGGTGTTTTCGCCGCGCCAAACGACGCTGTCGGTTGATTTTGGGCGCGCCCTCCCGCAATTGGCGGCCAGCCCGCCCAGCGCAACCAGCCGGGCGGCCGAAGCAGGTCCGGCGCTTGATCTGAACTTTGGGGCGGTATCGCGGGTGAGCGACCTAAGGATCGCAAGCGCCTCCGTCAAGTCGTTTGTCACGCGCGGGGAGATCCAGGCTTCCCTGGTTTCGGCCAATGCCCAGTTTCTGATGGATGAAAGTCCGCCCCGGCTGGCCCTGGCGTTACGCAATGACTCGGAGGGCGACTTCCAGGATTGCGTCGCATCGATTGGGCGCAACTTCACCACGATCGGGGCGTTCCCGCCCGGGAAAGTCGCCCAGGTACCGGTACTGCTGCGCTCGGGCGAGCCGCACATGCGCCAGTATGGGCTCGGCCTGACCTATGGTTATGGCCTGGGCGCAGGGTCGGCCTTTGTGCGGACCGGCGCGCGGAATGGGCCGTTCGACACATCCGGCGGCAATATGACCGACATGGCCCTCACCTGGCGCAAGTTCGATAGAGCCGAACTGCGTGAAGAAGCCGATCGTGGCCTGATCAACACCTTCTTCTCCGGCACCTCGCGGGGAGGGGAGGGCGCGCTGCTCATGTGCTGGGAGCTCCGGGAACGCGCTCCGGCTGAGGTCGAGGGCGCCACATACGTCGATCGCGGTCTCCGAATCTGGCGGCTGGGACTGCCGGCGTATCGGCCGGCGGCCGGACAGGCATTACCGTCCGAGCTGTTCGAGTGGGCGCTCAGCGCGTCATCGAGCACGGTATCGTGGACGAGTGACGGCCTGCAGCTCAGCCCGGGCGCCCACCTCCTGGCATTCCGGCCGTGGGCGGATGTGCGATTCGGCGGGCCGGCCATCAGCGCGACGTTGCGGACGGAGTTTTCGACCGGGTCGCTCGGTTCGGTTCTCGCCCAAAGCACGGTTTCGATATTCAATTGGACGACCAATCGTTATGCGCCAATCCGGCGGGGGCTCGCCCAGCGCGGGCCGGGGACGCTCGCGCCCGTGAGCGGCGATTTCATCTCGCCGGCCGGCGAAATGATCGTCCGGTTCGACATCATCGGCGATGCGGTGACGCTGAGCGATATTGATCTGGGGGACCTGAGTCTGCGGTGAGGGCGGAGGAATGCGCTAGACCGCGTCATTGATGACCGTACGTCCGTTTGCGATCCGCCGTTGGCCGCGGCCCCTGCGTTATAGTTGCAGCATCAGCCATGGAACCTACGATATTTGAACTTTCCTCGCCCGGGCGCTTTGGCGCCGTGTTGCCCGAATCGGATGTGCCGAATTACCCGCTGCCCAAGGCGCTGCTCCGCGAAACGCTGCCCATGCCCGAGGTCAGCCAGATCGACGTGACCCGCCACTTCACCCGCCTGTCGCGGATGAACATGGGTATTGACACAAACATGTATCCGCTCGGTAGTTGCACGATGAAGTACAACCCGCGGATCAACGAGGACACCGCCCGCATGCCCGGCTTTGCGCTCGCGCATCCGCTGCAGGATCCGGACGTGTCGCAGGGCGCGATGTATGTGCTGTATCAGCTCCAGCAGTTCCTGGCCGAGATCGCGGGGATGGCGGGCTGCAGTCTGCAGCCCGCGGCCGGCGCGCAGGGCGAGTTCACGGGCGTGCTGATGATGCGGGCCTATCACCGCGATCGGGCCGATCACAAGCGCACGACCATGCTGATCCCCGACTCGGCCCATGGGACAAATCCGGCGACCTGCACGATGGCCGGCCTGAAGGTGGTTGAATTGCCGAGCGACGCGCGGGGCAATATCGATCTGGAATCGCTGCGGGCGCATCTGGACGATACGATTTGCGGATTGATGATCACCAACCCGAATACGCTGGGGATGTTCGAAGAGCACATCGAGGAAGTCGTCAAGCTCGTCCACGCGGCCGGCGGCCTTGTGTATGGCGACGGCGCCAACATGAACGCGATGGTGGGCGTGTGCAAGCCGGGACAGATTGGCTTCGATGTCCTGCACTACAACCTTCATAAGACCTTCAGCACGCCGCATGGCGGCGGCGGTCCGGGCTCGGGTCCGGTGGTGGCGGCCAGGCGCCTGCTTGATTTCCTGCCCGGCCCGATCGTCGGCTTACGCGAAAACGACGGCGACATCGACGACGATCTGCAGCCGATCTATGAGTTCAAGACGCCGGCCAAGAGTATCGGCCGCATGCGGGCGTTCTTTGGCAATTTCGGCATGCACACCCGGGCCTACACCTACATGCGCGTCCATGGCGAGGAAGGGTTGCGGGCCAATACCATGAACGCGGTTCTGAACGCGAACTACATCCAGGCCCGGATCCAGGGCACGTATCCGGTCCCGCATGGCGACGATCGCTTCTGTATGCACGAAGTGGTCGCCCAGGGCAAGCTTGCGGATGCGCCGGATATCCGCGCGCTCGACATCGCCAAACGCCTGATGGACAAGGGATTTCATCCACCGACCAACTACTTCCCCCTGATCGTGCCCGAGGCGCTGATGATCGAGCCGACCGAGACCGAATCCAAGCAAACGATGGATGAGTTCATCGCCGCCATGCTGGAGATCGCGGTGGAAGCGCGCGAGAACCCGCTTCTGCTAAAAACCGCCCCGCACAACGCGCCGATGCGGCGCATGGACGAGGTCAAGGCGGCCCGCGAACTCGTCTTGTGCTGCAAGCCGGTCTGATCCAACCATGAACAGACCTGACAAGAACGCCTGGATCATCATCGCCGTGCTTGCGTCAGCTGCCGTGATCCTGTTTGCGATTTCGTTCGTCGGCGGCCGGGCAGCCACCACCGCGGCGGCGCCGGCTCCGGCGGGCGCCGCTCCCGCAGCGCAGCCTCCCGCCGCTGTTGCGCCGACTGTCCGCGCGCCGACACCCGGCGTCGTGCCCAAGCCGGGCGCGACCACCGCGCCGGCATCCGGCCCCGCGCCCGCCGGGGCCGTGTCAACGGCCAGTGGGCTGCAGTACATCGATACGGTGACCGGCAATGGCCCGCAGCCAAAGAAAGGCCAGACCGTGGTCGTCCACTACACGGGCTATCTCGATAATGGCACGATCTTCGATAGCTCGGTTCAGCGCAGCCAACCATTCGAATTCGTAATCGGCACTGGCGCCGTAATCAAGGGCTGGGACGAGGGTGTCGCCACGATGAATGTGGGCGGGAAGCGCCGCCTGATCATCCCAGCCAGCCTGGGCTATGGCGCCCAGGGCGCCGGCAGCGGGCGCATTCCACCGAATTCACGCCTGACGTTTGATGTCGAGTTGTTGGCGGTGAAATAGAGCCATTAGCCGTTAGCCGTTAGCCAACTGCTAATGGCTAACGGCTAACGGTTAACGGCGTGCGATCTCAAACATGGGCTTTTTGGGCGGCGCGCCTGGGCCGCCGTCAGTGGGTCCTTGAGGGCCCGGGTCCTTGTCGGGATCGTATTTTGGCAGGATCTGACCGGCCAAGAGCATGATCTGGGTTAGTTTGGCGGAGGCGTCGGTTCGGTCCTCCTGCGCGAGTTGCTCGGCCAACTGGCCCATTACCGCGGTCAGCCTGTCGTCGGCGCCGCCGTCCTTGAGCTGGATCAGCATTTTCTCGGTTTCATCCGGGTACTTCGCCGACATCAGGGCGTTGATGACCTGCACTTCGGGCGGCTGGCGCTCGGCCGCAATTTGCATTCCGATTTGATAAACGGCCGACAGCGCCTTGGCCAATTCTTCGTCGCGTTGTTGTTCGGCCTGTTGAATGTTCGCCTTCAACAGACTAAAGAACGTGTCATCAATCTCGCGTTCGCGCTCGCGGGCAAACTCGATCGGTTCCTTCGAACCGAGAATCTCATTGACGAATTTGGCCTTGTTTTCGAGGAAGGCGCGCTGCCCGGCGTCGACCCGATCGCGAAGGTCCTGAACTTCTTTGCGCAGGTCAATCAG
>JBKJQK010000295.1:0-18315 GCA_046594095.1 Anaerolineae bacterium
GTCTTTTTCGGCCGCTTCATGGCCACTTACCGTCAGGCCGGCGTGGCCTTCGAGCGCATCGCTGCGCTGCTTCCGGGCACGGGGCGGGCAGCCCTGGTTGAGCATCGACCGTTGTACCTTCGGGGCGGCTTTCCGGATCTGCCGGTGGCCGCGCGTGAACCGCTCGACCGGCTAACCGCGCGCGGATTGACGTTTGTTTATCCGGCCAGCGGGCGCGGCATTCTGGGGGTGGATCTGGACCTGAAGCGGGATACCCTGACGGTCGTGACCGGCCGAATCGGGTCGGGGAAGACGACCCTGGCCCGGGTTCTGCTCGGGCTTCTCCCGCGCCAGGCGGGCGAGATCGCCTGGAACGGCCGTCGTGTCCAGGATCCCGCGAGCTTCTTTGTGCCGCCGCGAAGCGCTTACGTGGCCCAGGCGCCGCGCCTGTTTAGCCAGAGCCTGCGCGACAACATCCTGCTCGGCACGCAGCCGGCGGCGCGGGCGCATGAACCCGGGCTGCCGATGACCATTCCGTCGGATGGGTTGGGGCGGGCACTCTGGTCGGCGGTGCTCGACGCCGATGTGGGCGGCTTCGAGAAGGGCCTCGACACCCAGGTGGGCGCGCGCGGCGTTCGCCTGTCGGGGGGCCAGGTTCAACGAGCCGCCGCGGCCCGCGCCTTTGCCCAGCAGGCCGAGCTGATGGTGTTCGACGACCTCTCGAGCGCCCTCGACGTTGTCACCGAGCGAGCGCTGTGGGATCGCTGGGATGCGCTGCGGGCGAGCCCTGGCGCCGAATCGCGGACGGCGCTCGCGATCAGTCACCGAAAGGCGGCGCTGCGCCGGGCCGATCACATCATCGTCCTCAAAGATGGCGAGTCCATTGACGAGGGCAAACGAGAAGACTTGCTGGCGCGCTGCGACGAGATGCGCCAGATTTGGAACGCCCAGGATGCGGGCGAGGAGTAAACAGAATGACCACCGAAAGCATTGCGGCGCAGCCGCAGGGCAACAAAACGAACCTCGATCACTTTCTGACAGATCGGCCGGCGATCGACGGACTGGAAATGAGGAACGTTCAGCCCGGGCGGGACCTCGGCGCGCTTGTCGAATTGGTCAACACCGTAAATCGGGCGGACGGCGCGGATTGGCTCGAGACTGCTGAGTCACTCCGCGTATTTTTCGAGAATCCCACCGGTCTTGACCTGGCCCGGCACTACTGGATTGCCGAGGCGGGCGAAGTGATGCTGGGCTACGCCTGGATTCAGCGGCGTGACCAGTCTGATGGCCAACGGGTGTATACCATGCGCGGCCGGGTCCACCCGGGCTGGCGCCGGCGCGGGATCGGTCGCTGGTTGATGGGCGGTTCACTGCGCGCGGCGCAGGCGTGGGAGGCGAGCGAGCCGACCAGGGCCAGTGGCAGTGTGCTCGCTCAGGTCGTGCAAGACACGCCCTACATCGGCAAGCGCCGCCTGATCGAGACATACGGTTTCACGCCCAATCGATATGTTTATCTGATGACGCGACCGCTGGATGGCCACTACCCGAATTTCCGCCTTCCGGAGGGACTCGATATCCGGCCGGTCGGGAACAGGGACAAACGGGCGGTGTGGGAGGCCGACATCGAGGCATTCCGCGATCACTGGGGCTTCGCGCCGCCTGAAGAGAGGGACTTCACACGGTATGCAGCCGACCTTGGTCTGAACCCGGTGCTTTTCAAGGTCGCCGTCGACGGGGATGGAAAAATCGCCGGCATCGTGCAGAACTTCGTAAACGCGGACGAGAACGCGGACCTGGGGATGAGGCGGGGATGGACCGAGGACATCAGCACGCGGCGCGACTGGCGGCGCAAGGGCGTGGCCCGGGCGCTGATCGTCGCAAGTCTGCGACTGCACGAAGCCCTTGGCATGAACGAGGCCGCCCTGCACGTTGACACTGAAAACCCGACCGGGGCGCTCAAAGTCTATGAAGACTGCGGCTATCGCCCA
Source organism: Anaerolineae bacterium (assembly GCA_046594095.1). Taxonomy (GTDB): domain Bacteria; phylum Chloroflexota; class Anaerolineae; order J036; family Brachytrichaceae; genus Brachythrix. The sequence goes on from JBKJQK010000295.1 coordinate 1,968, forward strand.
ATCAAGACCGAAGTTGTTTATCGCCGAGCTCTGAAAGACCAATAGCCGGGAGCGAATCGCCCAGGCTTAGCCGGGGCCACTCGCTCCCGAAAACCCCTTATCGCGGCCCGCGTTGGCCGCGCTGGAGGAACCAAACAGTGACCGCAGTCATCGAAGAATTCGAAGAAGAACTCAGCGACGAGGCGCAAACGCGCCCGTTCAACTATGGCTATTTCAAGCGCCTGATGGCCTACTTGAAGCCCTACCGGCGTTCGCTCGGTGTCGTGGCCGCCTTCATCCTGGTGGGTACGGTCGCGACGTTGCTTGAACCGTATCTGATCTCGATCGTCATCGACCGGGGCGTGGCCGAAAAGGATTACGGCCTGGTATTTGCGATCGTGGGCGCGCTGGTGGGCTTCCGCGTCCTGGCATGGGCGGCCCAGTATTTGCGCATGTTCCGGATCAACACGATCGGGCAGGCCGTGCTGTACGACATGCGCAACCAGCTCTTCACCCACATCCAGAAGCTGTCTCTGCGCTTCTATGACAGTCGCCCGGTGGGCAAAATCATGTCGCGGGTCACCAGCGATGTGGGCGCCATCAACGAGTTGATCAACGGCGGCCTGGCGACCATCATCGCCGAAGGGCTGTCCCTGGTGGGTATCGTCGTGATCCTGTTTCTGATTAACTGGAAGCTGGCCCTGGTGGCCTATCTGATCACGCCCTCGTTCTATTTCATCTTTGGCAAACTGCGTGGCCGGATCGAGTGGGCCTGGACGAACGTGCGCAAGAGCCAGGCCAACATGAACGCGAACCTGAACGAGAGCGTGACCGGGGTGCGGGTGAGCCAGGCCTTTGCCCGCGAAGAGCGCAACATCAGCCGTTTTGCGCGGGTGAACATGTGGAATCGGGACGCCAATGTGAAGGCGATCAAGCTGGACAATCTGATCTGGCCGATCGTCGAAATGGTCGGCATGTCAGGAACCGCGATGCTGGTCTATGTGGGCGCCAGCGAGATCATTGCCGGCACGCTCAGCCTGGGCGTCATCCTCGCTTTCATCAACTATCTGTGGCGGTTCTGGGGGCCGGTGAGCGCCCTCAGCAGGGTCTACTCGCAGATCTTGGCCGCCATGGCCTCGGCCGAGCGCATCTTCGAGTTCCTTGACACCGAGCCCGAGGTCGCCGACCGGCCCGGCGCGCGCGCGCTGCCTCCCATCCGGGGAGAGGTCAGGCTCGAAGACGTGCGCTTCAGCTACGACGGCGGCGGGCGGCGAGCGCTCAACGGGGTGAGCCTCGACGTGCAACCCGGCCAGACCATCGCCATCGTCGGTCCAACGGGGGCAGGCAAGACCACGATCATCAACCTGGTGATGCGCTTCTATGATCCGACCGGAGGGCGAGTCCTCATCGACGGGCGCGATCTGCGCGACGTGTCTCTGGAATCCGTCCGCAGCCAGATCTCGCTGGTGCTGCAGGACCCGTTCATCTTCAGCGGAACGCTCGGCGACAACATTCGCTACGGGCGGCTTTCGGCGACCCAGGCTGAAGTGGAAGCGGCCGCCCGGGCCGTTCGGCTGGATGAGTTCGTCACCCGCCTCCCGGAGGGCTATGACTACGAGGTCGAGGAACGCGGCGGGCGGCTGTCACTGGGCCAGCGCCAGCTCATCTCCTTCGCCCGGGCGCTCCTGGCCGACCCGCGCATCTTGATCTTGGATGAGGCCACCTCGTCGGTTGACACCCAGACCGAGCAGTTGATCCAGGCCGCGCTAAAAACGTTGCTCCGCGGGCGGACGGCTTTCATCATCGCCCACCGGCTGAGCACGATCCGGAATGCCGATGTGATCCTGGTGATGCAGGATGGCAAGATCGCCGAACAAGGCAATCACGAAGCGCTGTTGGAAAAACAGGGTCTGTACTACCGCCTCATCCACGCCCACGAGCAGGCGACCAAAGGCGCGGCTGCCGCGGTCCGGCAGTCTTAACGCCCGAACGTTATGAAATCCGGTTCCTATCTTCATGAGAACGGAAGAAGAGGAGGAAACAGAGGTGGTTCGAACGCCATTGTTTCTCCTATTCTCCCGTTCTCCTGATCGTTTGAGGTCGGACGCGCAGGCTACGGCGCATAGCGGCTGACGCCGAACAGTATCTTGAGCAGGGCCGACTTCGCGGCCGGGAGCATGGGCACCGGCTGCGACTCGTTCTCGATGTACGCGGCGCGGAGGTCGGCGCCCAGGTAGCGGCTGTTGTAAAAGACGTGCCGGTCGACAAAGGTTTGGTGCGTTCCCGCGCCTTCCTGGTCGCCAAAAAAAAGGTTGCCCGTTCCATAGTGAATGAAACCGCGCGCGTCGACGTCAAAGCCCTGGACGTGGTGGCCCTGACTGCCGTTGACGACGCTGGCGCCCGCGGCGCGGAGCTGGTTGAAGTCGGAGATTTGGGCCGGCGTCGCCGCATAGGTGTAGAACTCGGCGTACTGGATCGTGGCGATGACGAGGTAGCCCTGGGCGGCCAGGGCCTTGATCGTCGGCGTGATTAGGTCGAGTTGGTAGGGGCTCGTCCTCCCGCAGCGGGCTGAGCCGGGAATCGTGTCGGTTGCCCAGTCCGCCCCGAAGTAGTTGCAGCCCACAAAGGCGATCCGATTCCCGTTGACGGTCATTGTGAGCGGCCGGAGCGCCTCGGCGTAAGTCCGCCCTCCGCCAAATGTCCCCCAGCCCAGGTCGCGATATAGGCCCAAGGTTGTCGAGAGATGCTCCCAGCCGCGGTCCCACAGATGGTTGCCGGTCAGTTCGATCACATCCGTGCCAACGTCCTTGAGCAACTCGAGCCGTTTCGGGCTGGAGCAGAAGACGGTCCCCTCGTTCCAGTCCGGGCCGGGGCATTTGTCCCAGAACGAGACTTCGTTGCTGATATGGGCGATATCGGCCCCGCGCAGCCACTCGCGAATTTTGGCCCCCGGCCAGGTCTGGCCCTTCTCGTCCATCCGGATGGCCGTCCCGCGCACGAGGGCGGTCACCCCGGTCATGGCCACGACGGCCATCCGGGCTGGGTCGCGGTTGGTCTGGGGCGGGCCAAAGACGCGGGCGAGGGCAGGGTCGCCCAGCGCGCCGACGCGCAGAATCAGCGGGTAGGCAGACAGATCGGCTTCGCGCTCAAAGAGATTGACCCCGTCGATGTGGAGGAGCTTCCAGCGTTGGTCGAGCTGATCAAAGGGCAGCACGGCCAACGCGGCCGGGCGGGCCGTCCATACCGCGGTGGCCAGCCGGGCCGCATCGGTGATGACGATGCGGGCCTGCGCGGCAGGCGGGCCCAGGATCAGTCCCAGGGCGGCCCGCGTCTCGGGCGCCATGAAGAGTAAGGGTGGGTTTCCATCGTTGGTCACGGAGGCTAGCGCCTTCGGATCTCCCCGCCACGCGCCCACGAAGTCCGCGCCTTTGGTTTCGTCGGCAAGCGTTGGAAAGGCCCCGGCCAGGGCGTAGACGACAATCATCACGGAGGTGGCTGTGGGCGCATGCGTGACCCGGAGCGCGGCATTGGCGGCGGTCGATGCGAGCACGGCTGCCGAGCTCGGGTCGAAGCGCTTCTGCAGAATTGCGACCACGTCAGCCGGCAGGGCCGGGTCGATGAACACCCGCGAGGGAGGCGGCGTGGGTGTGGGCGGGACGGCTGTGGGAGGCGGAATTGTCGGCGTGAGCGTCGGCGCGGGCGACGCTGTGGTTGGGAAGTAAGTGACGGCCACTAGCGGCGACGGCAGGGTTTCGGTTGGCGTGGACGCGCAGGCGGCCAGCAGCACGGTAAGGAGGAGGCCAACGGCGCCAGTCGATTCACGCTTTCGGGTCATCTCGTCATTTTAGCGGCGCAGGGCGTCTGAATCACGGATGCGGAAGATGACACGGATTTCACGGTGAGGCGCATCCGATCCGGCGACGACGATCGGTGCAATCCGCGGCATCTTCCGCATCCGTGATTCAGACAGCGGTCGGTCCTGGATCGCGCCGGGCGCGACCGGGTAAAATGCCGTAAAGTGCGCGATTCCCGGCAGGAGGGCTGGCAAGATGGCATCCCGCAGGTTGCTGGGTCAGGCACGCCGTGTTTTGCATTGCATGCGGCAATAGAGTTTCATGTCAAGACGTCAGATTGCTTCGATCACCTTTGCCCTCTTCACCGCGTTTTCGCCGATGACGCCATTGCCGGCCCTGGCCCGCTTGGACCGCAAATCAATCAGCAGCCCGCTACCCTTGAGCGCGCTGTGGCCGGCTGGCGGCGATCCTATGATCGGTCTCACCGGGCCCGTGAACGTCTGCTACGCCACGCCGAACTCAGGCGGGACGGTCTTTGGCAGCCCCGACTCGGCCGCGATTCGCCAGGCCCTGGGCGCGGCCAGCCTGGGCGACATCGTCAAGGTGGCCGGATATTGCGCCGGCCTTGCCAGTCAGGGTGACACCAATCAGTTGGCCTTGATCACTCAAACGCTGACCCTGGCCGGCGGATACACCCGGCGAACTGGACGAGCGCTTACCCGATTACCCAGCCGGCCACGCTTGACGGCGTCCATGCCGGGCGGGTTGTATTGGTCGACGCCCCTGCAACCCTTCAGGACTTGAGCATCACAAACGGATCAACCAACCTTGGTAACGGTGGCGGACTGTATGCCCTCCAACCGGTTACGCTGACCGGCCTGAGCATCATCGGCAACTCCGCGTCCGGGAACGGGCTGGGACAGGGCGGTGGGGGCTACTTCGCCGACGAGGCCAACGTGAGCGCGAGTACCTTCAGCCGGAACACTGCCGGTTCCAACGGTGGCGGGGCATGCTTCAGCGGCGCCGCCACGGTGACCGGGAGCGCGTTCACCAACAACACCGCAGCCTACAACGGCGGCGGCGTATATCTCTTCTCTACTGCCAGCGTGACCAACAGCGTGTTTGCCAGCAATACGGCAACCTTTCAAGGCGGCAGCGCCTACCTCCTCGGGCCTGTCAAGGTGACCAGCAGCGCGTTCACCAGCAATACTGCGGGTTCCCAGGGTGGGGGGCATACTTCTATGACGGCGCCAGCATCGTGGTGAATACTTTGTTCGCCCGGAATGCCGCCCCTGCGGGCGCCGCCGCAATGGCGGACTCCACGGCTTCGCTCAGTCTGATTCATGCGACGATTGCCTATTCGGGAACGAACGGTAACGCCGCGATCCTCGTGAGTACGACCGGAACCGTCTGATTGACAAGTACCCTGATTGCCAACCACTCGGTGGGCATCAATCGCGTTCTTGGCTCTGTCTATGAGGATTACTCGCTGTTCTCAGGCGTCGCAACGCCCTACTTTGGGACGATCTCGAGCGGCGGGCACTCGATCACCGGCACGGCCGGATTTGTCAATCCGTCTGCCGACGACTACCATCTCGGGGCGGGCAGCAGCGCCATCAACCCCGGCGTGAATGCTGGGATAGCGACCGACGTTGAAGGCACGCCACGCCCGATGGGTGGCGGGTTTGAAATTGGCTACGACGAAACGACGATCCCGGCGCTGGCGTGGCTGCCGCTGCTGTGGCGGTAGGCGTCCCCGGCTACAATCGCCCGCATGGACACCGAAACCCGCAAACGCCTCGTCCGGCGCTTGCAGATCGTCGAAGGCCATGTGCGGGCCATCCAGCGCATGGTTGATGAGGGCGCCTACTGCATCGACACGATCAAGCAGATCGATGCCACCAAGGCGGCCATGACCAAGGTCAGCCAGATCATCCTTGAGGATCATCTGGGATCGTGCGTGACCAATGCGGTCCGGGGCGACGACCCCGCCGAGCGCGAGCGTGTATTGCAGGAGATCGCTGAGGTCTTCGAATTGGCCCAGAAGAGCTAAGCGTCCCCCACATGACGATCACGCCTACCCCGCCGTCCCTCTACGACCTCACCTATGAGCAACTCGCCGCCCAGCTCGCCGACTGGGGCGAGACCTCCTTTCGCGCGAAGCAGATATGGACCTGGCTGTATCAGCGTTTCACCGATGACCCGGAGCGGATGACCGACACGAGCAAGGCGCTCCGAGCCCGTCTGGCCGCCACCTTTGCCCATGGGCGGTACACCGAGAAAGCCGCTCAGCGCTCGAGTGATGGCTGGACCCGCAAATGGCTGCTTGCGCTCCCGGACGGCGCCGAAATCGAGACCGTGCTGATGGAATACGACGGGGCCCGCCGCACCGCCTGCATCTCGTCGCAGGCGGGATGCGCCATGAATTGCAGTTTTTGCGCAACCGGCCAGATGGGCTTCCTGCGCAATTTGCGGGCCGGAGAGATCGTCGAGCAGGTGATTTGGGTCGCTCGCACTCTGGCCGCCCAGGAGGATCGTCTGAGCAATCTGGTCCTCATGGGCATGGGTGAGCCATTTGCCAACTACAGCAACGTCATGGAGGCGATTCGGCGCTTGACGAGTCCGGAGGCGGAGGGCGGGTTTGGACTGGGCGCGCGCAAGATCACCATCTCAACCGTGGGCCTGATCCCGGGCATCTTCAAGTTCGCTCAGGAAGACACCCAGGTGAATCTCGCGGTCTCGTTGCACGCGGCGACCGATGTTTTGCGCAGCCAGCTTGTTCCGGTCAACGTGCGCTTTCCATTAAGCGAGCTGGCCCGCGCGACCGGCGATTACATCCGCAAGACAAATCGGCGAGTGAGTTACGAGTGGGCGCTGATCGATGACGTGAACGACACACCCGAACAGGCGCGCGCCCTGGTCGATTTCGTGCGCGACACATTCGACCCGGAGGTCGAGCGTCGCCACATGCTTCATGTCAATCTTATTCCGCTGAATCCGACCGGGGGCTTTAGCGGCCACGCCTCGAAAAATGAGCGGGCTGACGCGTTTCGGGCGATCCTCGACGATGCCCGCATCCCAAACACGACCCGAGCCCGCCGCGGAATCGACATCGCCGCGGGTTGCGGCCAGCTCCGCCAGCGTGCCGGGAAATGAGGGGAACGTTGAAAAAACAAACAGCCCCGCGCTTTGGCGGGGCGTTTGCCCTGGGATCGGCCTTTCGCCCTCGTTCCGGGCGATCAGGCTACTTGCCCGCTGTCTTGGCCAGCGTGCGGAGCGCCTTTGCCGAGACCATCACGGTCTGCATCCGGCCATCGATCAGCATATGCCGCCGCTGGAGATTCGGACTCCACGATCGCCGAGTTGCGTTCAGCGCGTGGCTCCGGTTGTTCCCAAACGACCTAGTTTTGCCAGTAAAATAACATTTCGCCATAACAGTTCACCTCACGTAGTAAGCTCTTGACAAGGAGCCAATTATAGCGCATGTTTCAAAAGAACTCCAATTCCCAGATCGCCCGCGCCGCCGGGCATGGCAATATCGTCATTCGGCCGCAGGTTGTCTTCACCCTGGCCCTGACCGCCGCGCTTTCCACCTATGGGGTCGTGGGGATTGCCTCACGCTACACGGGCTTCGATGTGACCCGGCGCGACCCTCGCCGGGGCCTTGATGTGAAGCTCGTCCAGAGTCCGGATGGCGTACACGTCAGCGTCGTCGCCCACTTGATCATCGAGTACGGCGTCCGGATTGAGGCTGTCGCCGCAAGCGCCCAACACCAGATTGGGTATGGCATTGAGCGGAGCACCGGGTTTTCAGTCGATAGTGTGAGCGTTCACGTGGTAAAACTGCACCCCGGCTGATCCCGGCTGAATCAATTGTCTTGAATACCGAACAGACTATTCACTCTAGAAAACCCATGCCTTCGTCCCAAATCACCGAAAGAAAAAAACAAGCCGCCATCGAAGGGCACGCCATGCGACTTACCATCGATGGCCGGCGCTTGAAGCAATTGATCGAGGCCGGCTACCTGTGGCTAAAGCAGAACGAAGCCGCCGTCAACGCGTTCAATGTGTATCCGGTCCCGGACGGCGACACGGGCACCAACATGATGCACACGATGCGTTCCGCCTGGGCGGCGATCTCCGGGAGCGACGAGCGCAACATCGGGTTGGTCGCGAAGGCAGTCTCGAATGGCGCATTGCGCGGGTCGCGTGGAAACTCCGGCATCATCCTTTCCCAGCTCTGGCGTGGTTTCGCCCGCTCATTGGATGGTCGTGAAGCGGCTGACGCTCAGGATGTCGCGGCGGCATTTCGCGAAGCGTCGGTTACGGCCTACAAAGGCGTCAGCACGCCGGTTGAAGGCACGATCTTGACTGTGTCGCGCGAAACCGCCGACGTTGCGGAATATACGGCCAAGAACAGTCACGATTTGCGCTCTTCTTTGGACGCGGTCACGCAGGCGGCCTTTGACTCGACCCAGCGCACCCCAAATCTTTTGAAGATTCTCAAAGAGGCCGGGGTGGTGGATTCAGGCGGTTACGGGTTGTATATCATCCTTGACGGGATGCGCCGGCTGATTCATGGCGAGAAGCTCGAAGGCGCGGAACCCGCGGTGGCCATCGCCCAGGCCAAGGTGGGGAATGCGCCGACCGACGTCGAGGCCGGCTACGGCTATGACGTTCAGTTTCTGATTTTTGCTCCGCGGGGACGACTGTTGGACGTAGCGAAGATCCGGGCTGACATCGAAGCCATGGGGGAGTCCCCCCTCGTGCTGGGTGATGAGGCGATCGTCAAAGTCCACGTCCATGTCCCAGATCCTGGCGTCGCGATCAGCTACGGGGCTAAGTTGGGGTCCTTGCGCGACGTTGTCGTGGAGGACATGCAGGCCCAATCCGAAAACTTCGTCCCGGGCGCCGGCGGGCCGGAGTTTCCGCCCGTAGAAATCGCAATTGTGGCCGTTGCTTCGGGCGAGGGGATTTCGCGCGCGTTCAAGGATATCGGCGTTCGCGTGATTGTGCTCGGCGGCCAGACGATGAACCCGAGTGTGGAAGACCTGCTTCACGCCGCGGTCCGCGCAAATGCCAGGGGTGTGCTGCTCCTGCCCAACAATGGCAACATCGTCATGACGGCCAACCATGCGGCCGAGCTTGCCGAGTTTCCGGTCCGGGTGGTGCCGACTCGAACGATCCCCCAGGGGATCGGCGCGGCGCTCGCCTTCAACTTTCAGCGCGACATACTGGCGAATGCCGAGGCCATGCTGGCCGCTTCGCGGCGGATCGTGACCGGCGAGATCACGACGTCAACGCGAACGGTGACCGTTAATGGGGTAAGTGTTTCGGATGGCCAGATCATTGGTTTGATAGACGACAAACTGGCCGTCGCCGGCGCCGATGTCGCTGCCACGCTGCTCTTGCTGCTCGAGCGGGCAAGCGCCGAGGCGCATGAATTGGTAACCCTTTACTATGGCAATGGGATGACCGAGGCACAGGCTTCCGTCATCGCCGACCAGGTGCGGGCTGCTTATCCCGCTCAGTTGATTGAGCTCTTTCCCGGCGATCAGCCGCACTACTACTTTGTGGTTGGGATCGAATAGCGCGTGGCCAAACCCAATACGCGAGTCCTGACGGATAGCGCCTCGCTGATTGACCCGGTTTGGGCGCGCGAACGCGGTGTGACGATCATTCAGCACCGCGTGATTCGAAACGGAGTTGTCTATCGCGAGGGCGAGCACGCTTACCCGGGCCAGGTTACCGAGCCGGACAGCCCAGGCTCCGGCCGGGTCGAGGCGGCGCCCGAAGCGGACTACGCCCAGGCCTTCCAAAAGTTGGCTCGTGGGAGCAACGACATCGTCGCGATCGTGAGTTCGTCGAGAATCAGCCGGGCCGCCCAGCTGTGTAGAAAGGCCGCCGAGCCGTTGCTGGGATCTCGGGCTATTACGGTGATTGACACACGCCATATCGGTCTTGGCGTGGAGATTCTTGTGCGGGCCGCCACGGAGCTCGCGGAGCAGGGCGCCGATGGGGAGGCGATTGCGCTACGGGTGCGCGGCCTTCGCCAGCGGGTTTACGCCGCATTCGCAAGTGACGATCTGGCCGCATTAACCGCGGCCGGGATTCTGCGCCCGGCTCAAGGTGAAATCGGCCGCCTTCTCGGGGTCGTACCCATCATGACGATCGAAGACGGCCGATTGGCGGCGACCGAAAAGGTCCGCTCGATCGAGCGGGCGGTGGAGCGGTTGAGCGATTTCGGGGCTGAGTTTGAGACGCTCGAAGAGGCGATCGTGTTGCACGCCTCGCGCGAGCCGGATGCCCGGTCGCGCAGCCTGGCTCGCCAATTGCAGCAGGCGATCCCCGGCGGCGCGGACGTGAAGTTGCGTCATGCGGGCTACCATCTGAGTGAGGCCCTTGGGCCCAGCGGTATTGGCCTCATGATCTATTCAAGCCGAAGTCTCGCGGACTGATGGCTCTCGGAGATTGGTGATGACTCAGGCAAACATCCAGGAGTTCCACAAGCCGGCGACGCTGATCGAGGCAATTAAGTTATTGCGCCGGCGGGCGCCGAAAACGATGGCAGCCGGCGGAGGCACGTGGCTCCTCGCCAGCGCGCCGCGCGATCTCAAGGCCGTTGTCGACCTGAGTGGGCTGGGCCTTGGAGAAATTGCGCAATCCGGCCCCGAGTGGCGCCTCGGCGCTACGGCGACACTCCAGGCGTTGATCGACTCGCCGGCCGGGCGGGATTTCTGCGGCGGTGTTCTGGGCGAGGCGGCCCGCGCGATGGCGGGGCGGAGCTTGCGCAACCGCGGGACGCTCGGGGGCTGTCTGGTGACGGCTGACGCGGTGTCGCCCATCGTCACAGCGCTTCTGGCCTGCGACGCCGAGCTGAGCATCGCCACCCTGAAAAACGAGGCCGTCGAACTAAGGCGGGTCGCGGCCAGGGCGTTTTTGACATACCGGGCGAACCTGCTTGAAGAAGGAGCGTTGATTACGGAGATCCGGTTGACCCTGCCCAGCGCGGACACCCGGGCCGCGTATGAGCGCGTGGCGCGCACGCCACGCGACTATCCGATTGTGTGCGCGGTGGCGCGCTGCGCGGCAAAGGATGGAATCCTGGGCAATGTCCGTCTTGCTTTGGGTGGTCTGGCCGCGCACCCGATTCGCCTCGAATTGACTGAATTTGCGCTTGACAAAAAACGCATGTCGGACCACCTCGAGACTGCGCTTCAGGATGGGTTGCGAGGGCTTGCCCCGGCGGGTGACTGGCTTGCCAGCGCCGAATACCGCCTGAGTATGGCCTATGAGCTCGTCCAGCGCGCCCTGCGCCGGGCAGCGGGGCAGGGTTGAGTGCCGTCCTACTGGTCCTTCGCTAGCGGACCCGGACCTTCGTGAGCTCGATTTGATCGCCGGCGAATTGACCGCTTCGATCAAAGGCGCCGAAGCGGCCAAACGTGCCGGGTCGATATACCACCAGCATCAATCGGTATACCCCAGGTGGCGCGTCGGGCTGGGTGGCGAGTGTCCTTGTCTCGGGCCGCCGTTCACCGGGCTGCCATGGCACGCTATTGCGTCCGGCCGGCGACTGATCGGACTGGGCGACTTTGCCATCCCTGACATCCAACAACTGAACCGAAACGACAAAGGGTTCCTCCAGCGACCGCGCCGCGGACCAGGCCAGCGCAACTTGAAAAGCTTCACCAGGAGCAATTGAGCTCGGCAGGATGTCGTAGTTGTCAAGAACCAGGCCGTTTTCGTAGCGCAAAATTGGCGAGGCGTCGGGGCCGGCGTTGACCTGGGCGGATCCAAAGCGCGCAGCGTCAAAGGCCCCGGGCGCGCCCGTTAGTGCCGCGCGGGCGCCAGTGGCGTTGTCATACAGCCCGACCATCCAGCGCGCGGCGCGCGGCGCGCGTTCGAGTCGGCTAACACGCAGCGTATATCGGTCTGACCAGAGCCGTCCAACTGCTAACTCCGCGGTGGCAAGTGAACCCTGGCCGGGGTACATATCGCGTTGGGCGATGACGACGTCGTCGTCGTCGACAAGGTGGACGAAAACGCTGTAGTTGATGGGCGGCGGCGCGACGACGCGCCAGTTAAGGCGAAGGGTGATCTCGCCGCCAGGCTCAACCGAAGCCTCAGTCGCGGCTTCGACGAGTTCGATGACGCCATCGAAAGTCGCCTGGACCGGGTTGGGCAGGCGGCTGGTCCAAACCGGCTCAGGCTTCGCATAGGCAGGAATCAGGACGGCAGCAGGCATGGCCATGGCGAGGGCGGTCAAGGCAGACATGGCGCCGTACAGAACCTTCCGGTTGATCCGGCTTGTTCCATAGACAAAGGCGATCCCGATGGCGGCGATGCACGGGAACATGAGCCGGCCTTGCGAAGCAGGAGTCAGTGTCGTCCAACGCAGGAGAGCGACAAAGACGATGGCCGTGAAGGCGGCCATCGCGAACGCCTGGCGGGCAGCCGTGACCGATAGTCTGGCTCGAGAGAGGGCGGACGACAGTATGCCGACGAGCGCGATGACCGGGGCGCCGGCCAGCACGTCGTAGATCCAGGGCGGCATGATGACGTTCAGGGTTCCGAATACCCCCCAGAAGGCCCAGAAGAAGCCTTCGCGCTCGCTCCACAACTGGGCCGGGCTTGCGGGCGACGAGCGCCGCCCGACGGCGTCCAAAAACGCGTTCCAGCCCAGCACGTCGCCGCCATAGAGGGCGAGGTTGCGCGCATACCACCAGCCCGCCACGAGCGCCGCTACGGCGGCCAGCGACGCGCCAAATACAAGCAGCCGCGGGATGGATTTTGCGAGGCCTCGAATCCGCCCGGCCAGCGACCCGCTCGCCGGCCACATCCCCGCGATACCGGCGGCGGCAAACAGGCCGGCAAGTCCCAGCCCGGATACTTTGCTCAGCGCAGCCAGGCCTGTCATCACACCGGCCACCGCACCCGAGCGGGCGTCCCATTTGCCCAGGCGAATCAGCCGCAAGGCCCACCAAAGCCCGGCCGAGCTAAACGTTACTGCGGCGTTATCGTTGTTGATTGACCCGCTGATGTAGGCGAACATCGGCACGCAGGCAACGAAAATCATCACCATTAGGCGGCGCGCGGAAGAGGCCTCGCGAAAAACCTCCGACGCTGCAAGATAGGCGAAGACGACGGTTGCGGTCGAAAGCAGGATCGACGCGAACCGGGCGGCCCGCACCGCCAGCGCCGCGCGCGTCCACGGAAACGCGTCCGCGGGCGCGAGCAAGATCGCATTGTTGTTTCCGTCGCGGGTCGGCACGCCCATGTCCGCGTGCGGATTCAGCCGGCGCAGTTCGGGCCAATTGCTCGAGTCGAAGGGAGCGCTGAACAGCGCCGCGATACCGTAGTAGAGGGGAGGCTGGCTGCCTTCCTGTCGCCAGGGGGCCTCAGCATCGGTCTGGCCGGGCCGCTGCACAGGCAGACCCCCGCCGGTGGCCAGGCGCTGAACAAAGGGATAGTGCCATAGCTCGTCGGACGCCTCGAATAGAGGCGTTGCCAGGCTATAACTGGTAAAGAGCAGGAAGGAGAGAACAACAAGGACGAATGCCCGCCGCCTCTCGGATACGCCTGCAATCATGGGCGCATTGGGCAGCCGCCAGCGGCCGCGCTATTCAGGGGCCGGGCCATCGGCGCTAAACGCCGCTGCAGCCGCAGTTGCGGCAGCAGCTCTCGCCGCGTTGTCGCGCTCAAGCTTGGACGCCCCATTTGTCACAACGGCCATGATGTGATCGACTTCTTCCCGCAATCGGTTGAGTGTGTCGAGCGCATACGCGTCGGCTTCGGCGCGCATCCGCTCCGAGTTCTGCCGGGCGCGATCCTCAATGGCCGCCGAACGGCTCTGAGCAATCGACATAATGGCAGTGTCGTCTGCGAGTCGCGACGCTTCGTCTCGGGCGAGATCCCGAATGCGATCCGCCTCTTCCTTGGCCTGGGCCAGAATCCGGTCATGCTCCTGCTCGATCCGTTGGGCTTTCTTAATCTCTTCCGGAATGGCAAGGACCATTTGATCAATGAGCTGAAAGGAGCGTTCGGTATCGACCAGGCGCATCTTTGTCCCGGGAACGCGGCGGCCCTCCAGCAAGATCTCCTCAAGGCGCCGAAGCAGGTGCTGAATGTCCATCGGACACTATTATCAATCAACCCGGGCCGGATGGCAAGGATCAGCCGGCGACTTACGATGAGGCGCCGCTATAACGCCGCGAGCCGGCCCGCCACACCCGCGTCGCCAGCCAGAATCCGGCGACCCCTGCCGCAAGGTATGCCCCAATCTGCCAGAATTCGAGTTCGCCTCGCAGGGCTTGCAGCGGGACCGTGGTTGCCACGGCAATCGGCACCACGAAGGTGATCAACACCCTGAGCCAGATGGGGTAGACCGTGGCCGGATAGCGGCCCGTGTCGATGAGCGCTTGCAATAGGGTCACATTGTTGTCGAATTTGGTAAACCAGAAGGTGAGCGAGATCAGCACGATCCACAGGCTGTAGATCAGCGTCATCCCCGAGATCATCAGCGCGACGAATGAAATCAGCGATCCCACGGTGACGCCGCCGCCGGTCAAGGCCAACCCGCCGATGATGAGCCCCGCCGCGATGATGATGTTGAAGGCCTGCCACACCACGATCCGCCGGATGCTGATAAGGGCTTGGCTGCTGGCGGGCATGAGAAACGTGTAGTCGAGGGTCCCCTCGCGGATGCCCCGATTGAACAGTTCGGTATTTGGCCAGATCACCATCTGAGTCAACACATTTATCAGCCTGAAGACGCCCAGGAGCGCGATGAGGTCGCCCGTGCGCCAGCCATTGATTTCCTGGGTGTTGGCGAAGATGATGCTCAGTCCGGCCAGGTCCCAACCCAGCCAGAAGAGGCTGACCAGAATGTTGACGACCGTGTCGGCCCGGTAGGCCAAATCCTGTTGAACATTTGCCTGGAAAAACGCCCGAAATACGCGGAAGGCTTGCATGTTAGGCTCCCACCGCCGAGTATTTCTTCAGCCCGGCCGACCAGGTTGCTCTAAACACCAGGAATAGGACGACCAGCCAGAATGCCTGCAAAACGAAGTTGACGGCGATGTCGCCGGGCGGCAGTTTGTTGAGCAGGAGTTGAACCGGGAAGTAGAGCCACAACTGCATGGGCGCAAAGCGGGCCACGGTTTGGATCAACCCGGGAAGCAGCGATAACGGCACAAACGACCCTCCGAGCATCATCCCAATTGCCCAATAGAGTTGATGGATGCTCCATACCCGGGTCGTCCAGAACGCAATCAGGGTGATTGTGCTGTCCACCAGAAAGTTGATCAGGAACCCGAGGATCAGGGCTGGGATGGCCAGGAGCAGGCTCTCAGCCGAGATTGCCAGGGGCGGTCGGAAAATGAGGAAGAGGCCAATCCAGATTGGCACGAAGATGATGAGTTGCAGGACCTTGAATGCGATCGTGTTCACCAGCGTGTTCACCAACACGGGATGCACCGGTTGCATGAGCGAATTGGAAAGGGTTCCGTCCTGGATCTTGTAGGCGAAGAGATGAATGGTGATCGCCGCGGTGGCGATGTCGACTGGGAGAAGCACCAGGTAATAGGCGGCAAAATCACCCGCCGACATGCCATTGACCCCGCCCTGGGCGTTCGCGATGGTTGTCCACACCGACAGGTAGACGATGGGCGATACCAGCCAGTAGGCCAGATACATGAACAGGTTGGCCCGGTATTGCCACTGCTCGGCCCAGTTCACCTGCCAGAAACGCTTATAGATGTTGAGCATGCCTATTCGTGAAAAGCCCGCTCGATGACGTCCTCGATCGGCGGGTCGGCGATGGTCAGGTCCTGGATGTTGTTCTCGGCCAGCATCCGGGCGGTGACGGATGAGACTTCCGTCGCCGGCACCTGGATGTACTGCTTTCCGTCCTCGTTCGGATTGGCGACCGGAGTGCCATAGGCGCTTGGGTCGCAGGTTTCGCAGCCTTCAATCGCCACCCCAATCAGTTTGTATGGCGCGATGCGGCGGCTGAGATCGTTCAGGCTTCCGTCGTACTTGAGCAGCCCATGATGGATGATGATGATTCGCTCGCACAGGGCAGTGACATCGGCCATGTAATGGCTGGTCAGCAGGATGGTTGCGCCGCTGCGCCGGTTGTACTCTTTCAGGAATGCCCGGATGCGGACCTGCGCCCCGACATCCAGCCCGATGGTCGGCTCATCCAGAAACAGCACTTTGGGCTTGTGCAGGAGCGCCGCCGCCAGCTCGCACTTCATTCGTTCCCCAAGCGAGAGCTGGCGGACCGGTTTGCGGATGATGTCCTTGAGATCGAGCAGCTCATTCAGTTCGTCAAATACCGACTTGTAGTCCGCGTCGCTGATCCGGTAGATGGCCTGGTTCAGGAGAAAGGAGTCGGCAGCCGGAATGTCCCACGACAGGCGGTTACGTTGACCCATCACAAGCGTCATGGCGCTTAAAAAAGCAGCCTTCCGATCCCAGGGCGTGTGACCCAGAACCCGGGCTACTCCGCCACTGGGGTGCAGCAGGCCCGACAACATCTTGAGTGTTGTCGTCTTGCCTGCGCCGTTGGGGCC
>JBKJQK010000363.1:0-6429 GCA_046594095.1 Anaerolineae bacterium
TCCGCTGGGCGCGACCTGCGCCTATGAGAGCCAGTTCGCGCGCGGCGAAGAAATCGTGCCGCGAGTGAAGGTGTTGGATCCCAAGACCGAGCAATTCCTTACCGACAAGGAATTGAAAAGTGTGACCTTCTTCCTCAAGGATGGCACAACCTCAGCCCTCCATTACGGCGGCCACCCCGGCGGAACGGCCCCGAAGACGGATTTCTTCTGGACAGTGGGCTGGCAGGTGCCGGACAACTTCCCCACCGGCGCCATCGGGTGGTGGGTCCAGGTCGAAACCAACGACGGTCGAACCGGGCGATACGACCCGCCTGTTGTCGCCTCGAATGCGTTGACGGTTCTGGAGCGCCCGCCAAAATAGGCCAGGTTCGCGCCTCGGCTCACACGGACGTATCCGGACGAGCCGAGGCGTCTGACAAACAGCGAGAGCTGCCCGGCAAACAGGAGACCCATGTTCAGCAACATCCGCATCCAATCGGCGAAGGTCGCATTTCTTTCCGCGCTTGCGTTGGCGTTGTCCGGCTGCGCGGTTGCGATTCCAGTCGCGAGTCCAGCCCAACCGCAAGTGGTCATGCCGCGCGCCGCGCCCCTACAGGTGCAGGCGCAAGCCACCGCGGTCAAACCCCTCGGGCTTTCGGCTGCTCAACTGAATCGCGCCAAATTCCCCGACGCCTCGCTCATGACCAGCGAGGCCATCAGCTTTATCGGGCGCCCGATCAAGATCGAGGGCGCGGGATTCCCGGCGGGGACGAAAATCAAGCTGGTATGGGGAACGTTTGATGGAAGTTTCAAGCTTGGAGAGCAGTTGGAGTTCTCAACCTACGCGTTCACCGAGAGAAACACCCCGATTGCCGATGTCGTCGCGGATGCGAACGGAAAGTTCACCACGGACTTCAAGGTTCCAGAGGACTACGGCGGCGTGCACAACATCTACGCCCTGGTTGACGGCGAGAAGATCGGCCAGGCCGGGCTGACGGTCCGAACCGAGTACTTTGTGAGTCCGCTGAGCGGGCCGGTCGGCACGCTCATCAACGTCAAGATCACCGGGATTGGTTACGCCAAGTGGGAGGAATCGCGCTCTATTGCCTACGACAACGCTTTCACCGGGATCATGAACGCGATCATGACCCGCGGCACGGCAACCGCGCAGATCCGCGCCAGCGGCGGCGTTGGAAAGCACATCCTGCGCATTGCCAGCGGCGCGATGATGCCGTATATGAACGTCCAGCAATCGCCAAATTACTTCCCGGGCCGTGTCCAGGATTATGAATTCACCGTCACTTCGCTTGAGGCGGTTGCCGCGAGCACTTTGGCGCAGGCCGAGTGGGCGAATCGAAACTATCCCGAACTTGACGCAAATCCTGGTCTGGCCGGGCCAAAGGGAGAGACGCTCACCGTTGTGCCGAACCGGGGAACCGTCGGGAAGCCGATGAAACTGAAGGCAGCCGGCTTCGCGCCAAACACGAAGATCGAGCTCTCCTGGGAGGCGATGCGCGGAAACCGCAACTCAGGCTGGACGGCGCAACCGTTTCCACTCGAAACCATCACCACCGATGGCAGCGGCAACTTCGAGCGCGAGTTGAAGATGCCCGATGATCTTGGCGGCTCGCACGCGCTCATGGCGCTGGTCTACGGCAAGCGAATTGCCGATGCCCGAGTCGTGATCGAACCGAACATTCTGGACATGAGCCCGAAGAGCGGGCCGGCTGGAACGGACCTCAAGATCGTGCTCAAAGGCGTGGGCTGGACCGAGGTCGACAACGTCTATGTGATGACCTATGACAACGCCATCACCGGATACGCTTGCGGGTTCAACTCGGCCGGCGACGTGACCATCAACATGAAGGCAACTGGCGCGCCAGGCTGGCACTTCATCGATCTGTATCCATCGGTTTACCTGGGGCACATTGAGCCGCCCTGGATCCCCGACCAGCCCTGGCTGTCCTTCGCCAGCCACCCGGGGCTACCGAAACCGGCCCTGCATCTGGCGTTCAAGATCACAGAGTAGGCCGGTCGCGCTTTCGATCAACCCGCTCAGCGGCCAACCCCGGTCGCGCCGGAGGAGGGATTGCCATTTGTCCCTCCTCCGAGTGTTTTTCCCAGATGAATCGGGACTGGCTTCCCGCCCATTTGGGAACGCACCCCTTGCGGGCGGGACACCTCGTCGGGTACACCCATGCCAGTGAACTTATGCCAGCCCCAAAAATCCGCGCCGACTACGATCAACTGACCCAGATTTCGCGGCTGTTCAGCAACGAAGCTGACTCCGTCAACCGGCTAAAACAAGCCTTGCTCCGCGAGGTCGCGACGCTGCGCGGCGGGGATTGGGTCGGTCCTGGGGCAAAAGCATTCTATGCGGAGATGGACGGCCAGGTTATGCCGTCGATAGTCCGTCTGTCCTCCGCGATGAGCCTGGCCCAATCGGTCACCCTAAAAATCCTTCAGATCATCCGGCAGGCTGAAGGAGAAGCGGCGGAGGTGCTGCGCAAACAAGGATCAATCAGCGGCACGGGCTTTGCGGGCGCATCCGCAGGCGCGTCGGCCCATGTCGGAAGCGGGGGCGGCGGCTTTCTCAGTCAGGTCGGCGGTTTTTTTGAGGGCATCTGGGAGGGCGGCAAGGGTCTGGTCACCGGTGTGGTCCACGTCGTGCTTCATCCCATCGATACGATCAAGGGGATCGCGCATGCCGTTACTCATCCCGGCGAGTTGTGGGACGCGCTCAAGAAGCCGTACGTCGAGGACTGGCAGAGCGGCAACTACGGGCGCGCCATCGGACGCGGCGTGTTTGAAGTCGCGATGCTGCTCATCCCGGGCGTTGGCGAGGGCAAGGCCGCGGCCAAGGCGGCCGAGCTGGCCGAATTGACCGCCCAGGTGAGCAAGGCTTCCAAGCTGGCTGAGGTGGCCGAGCTGGCCAATGGCGTCGCAAAGGTCGGAAGGGCCGCCGAATTAACCGAAGCCGCCAACACACTTGCGAAGGGCGCCAAAGCGGCCGAGGCCGCGCTGGCGGTCAGCGGAGATACCGCCGCGCTGGCGAAGGCCACCGACGCATTTGCCTCTGCGACCCGCGGCCTTTCCTCGCCCGAAGCGGTCGCGTCGATGGAACGCTTTGCGGTCGCCACCGACAAGGTGATCCCGGACGTGATGAAAGAATTCGGCGGTTCGCTGGGCCGGCCCGGCGCAATTCCGACTGAGCTGGCCGGGCGGCGCGTGACCGACCTCGGCCGGTGGGCCGAGACCAGCGCAGCCGGGAACGCCGGAGAGCGCATTCTGGCGGTGCCGGATAGTCTGGCCGGCGCCAGCACCTGGTCCAAAGAGTTGAATTCGCTGTGGCTGCGTGAGGCGATCGACAACGGCGATGTCATCAAGCTCGTGACGCCGGTTGAAAACAATCTAAAAAGTCTGGCTTCGGCGGAAGCCAAATTCGGCAATGTCTCGGTTTATGGCCGCGAGTTGGACACGTTGGTCGGGGCGGGGTACAAGCGCGTCGGAGATTACCTGATCCCGCCCGCAACGCCGGTTCGAAGCGCGTCGATCCCAACCGGGGTGGCCGGGGCGGCAGGCACAGGCGGCGTCGCGACGGGAATCGGCGCGGGCCGCTCGGATGGCAACCCGTAATTGCATCGATTAGGATACCGACATGGACACCCGGTCAACCCAAGCATTGCTGGAAGATTTGGACCGCGCTCTGAGCGGCGGCCTTGACGCTTTAAAAGCCTATCACGCCGCGCCGATTCCGGCGCCAAAGGACAGCCAAATTCTCGCGGCCCTGGCCGTGCTCGGCCGCCTGGACGAAGCCGGCCGGCGTGCGCTGTTTGAGCGCGTCGCGGACGACTGGGCGGGCGGCGTGCTCTCGAGTTTCGTCACCCGGGCAGCCATCATCGCAGCCCGCCAGAGAGACCCGGCCTGGCTGCGGGGCGCATTGGCCGCGCTGCCTTACACCGCTGATCCGCGCGACCCGGAGCGGAAGAGGGCGCTCTTTGCCAATCTTGCCATCGCGCGGCGATGCGCCACACTGCTGGGTATCGACGACCGCCTGTTCCGGGAAGATCTTGGCCCTGCGCCAATCCCCGAGACGGCCACAGTGATCGCCGCCTTTGCGGCGATGCGCCCGAGCGACCAGGCGCCCGAAGCCCACGACATGCGCGAGTTGCGCACAAAACGCGGCATCGTCTGGCTTGCGGGGAAATACCCCCCACCGGAGAATTGGTGAGCCTCATGGGCGACGCCCTCTCATCAGCCGAACTCGCCGTGCTGGCCGCCGCGCTGGGTTCCGACGCCTCGCCCTGGATCGATGACAGCGACCTGCTTGGATTGGACCGGCCGATTCTCGGCCTGCGCCTCGAAGCCGCGCGAGAGGGCTTGATCCTGCGGGAGCTCGCGGACGCCCAGCCGGATGGCAGCCTGCGGGTTCGCGCGCCAATGGACGGACTGCTGCGCGACGCGCTTGTTGCTCCAGTCGGTTTTGAGTTGCAGCATGCCCGCGCGGGCGGAACCCCGGAGCGCGCCCAGTTCGGGCTGGCCGGCGGCGGCGCTGTTGCTCATCGATGGCTGTCCGGCGACGCGCACACGTTCTATCGGCTGGAAAACGTGTCCAACATCGAGGCCGAAGTGCTGAACCTTGCGGCGCCGCCTGAGGGTCGGACCTCGCGCGAATACGAAGTGCCCCAGGCAGTGATGGCGGCGCTGGCGAGGACGCCACCCGAACCGGAGGGGCGCCTACGCGCGCTCCTGAACGAAGCGGGCGTTGAACCGGGCGACGCCGAGGCGCTGCTGCGGGCCGGCCTTGCCCCAGCCCAACAGACCGTGTTCTGGTCGATCGGCCTGCGCGGCAACCAGGTTCAGGCGCGGGCGCTGCTCTGGTTTTCAGATGCGGCCACCAGCTGGTTGATCACCAACTTTGACGCCTCGGGCAACGTGGTCGTAGGACCGGCCACCCGGGCGGACATTCAACGCAGTATCGCGGCGGTCATCTCGGCAGCCTCCGCTGCATAACGCTCGCAAACGACTCTAGAGCGCGGCCTTTCGGGTGAACACCGTCCGGTGCCGGAAATAGTAGGCCGCGACCGCCGCCGCGGCCATCAATGCTGCCGCGATCAAGGCCGAGTTGGCAACCGGCCGGGTGGCCGCCTGTTTGACGGCGATGCCGACAAACGCCCACACCAGGACCAGCAGATACGCCACATCGCCGCGGGTCCAGGCCATCAGCCCTCCCACGATCGCGGCGACGCCGATCATGATGATCGCCCAGGTGGGGTCGGAGATCCCGAACCCATTCCAACGCACAAAGTCAAGTACCGAGGTGAAGTTGGCGACGGTCGCGACGGTAATCCAGCCCAGATACACGCTGAATGGGATATTGACGCACCACTTGGCGCCGTTGGAGACGCCGCGCTCGCCGATGCCCAGGCGGACATAGATGGCGATCAGGCTCCCCAGCAGAATCAGCATAAAGACCAGGGTCAGGGGGAACTGGTTGTAATGCCAGAGCAAGAGCCAGGCAACGTTGGCGACGCAACTGATCAAAAATAGCGGAGTGATGGCGGCGATGCGGGCGTTGTCCTTCTGGGAGGGAAGCGCCTGATACACGGCAAATGCGACGAAACCAATGTAAATCAAGCCCCAGATCGAGAAGACATAGCCGGCAGGCACGAAGAAGACCTTGAACAGGTCCGAGATCTGGCCGGTGTTTTGGCCATTGAAGGGGATGATGTTGGCGAGCGAGTTCATCGCGATCGTAACAACGACGGCGAGGATGTTCAGGGAACGGCGCAGATTGAAACTCATGATGAAGGTTACTCCGTTGATTGAGCCGCGCATTGAGCGTGGCGGTTGCTTCATTGTAGGCGCTCGGCCGGCAGCGCGGTCGGGCGCTCGGCCCGTCTAATCGAGTTATCAGCGCGGCACAAAGTCCGCTCGGGCCAGCGGAGAAATACATTCGCTGTTTAGCCGATACAAGTCAAGCGAATACAATCATCGTAGAGGTTCCGACAACCACAATGATCAATTTCACATCTTGCGCCAAGCGCATTAGCCGACTTTGTATTGCCGCCTGTCTTGCCCTGTTCTCCGCGTATCCAGCCGTCACCGCGGCCGAGGATGGCGGCGGCAAACCTCCGGAGAAGGCAACCCCGATGTCGCCGCAATACGTCACCCCCACCCGCTGGTTCAGCGTCACGGGCGGCGCATTCGTCCCCGCAGAGAGCGGATACTCCTATACGCTGCCAAACTCATGCCTGCACCAGAACATCTTCGCGAATCTGCAAAACGCGCAGTATCGCGCCGGCGTATATCTGCCGGACGGGGCGGTCTTGAAGTCCATCTACTTTAATTACAACGTCGTCACCTCCACCGTCGGCTTGATCTCAAGTGCCGGTCTGACGAAGCAGAGTACTGTTGGGCTGGCCGTCACAACCCTGACCTACGTCGACA
>JBKJQK010000440.1:0-3673 GCA_046594095.1 Anaerolineae bacterium
GGCCAAACGAAAGCGCGACCGCCAGGGTGGCAATAATGCCGACCGCCCGCGCGCCAAGCCTCGCGCCCAGCGCCGCGTTGATGATCATCGCGGCCAGCGGGATCAGGATCGGAAGAAGGATAAGCATTTGCATGTGATGGGCTCCCGATCAACCCTTGAGCGCGCTCATGTCATCAACGTCAGTGCTCTTCTTCGACCGAAAGATAGCGACGATCAGAGCCAGGCCAACCGCAACTTCGGCTGCGGCGACGGTCATGACGAAGAACACAAAGAGCTGGCCGTCGAGCTGGCCCCACTGGCGGGCAAAGGCGACAAATGCCAGGTTTGCCGAGTTCAGCATAAGCTCGACCGACATAAAAATCATGATCGCATTTCGGCGGGTTAAGACCGAGACCGCGCCGATGGTGAAGAGCACCGCCGCGAGCAGGACGTACGGGGTGGTTTCGTTCATACCTGTTATTCCTTGCGGGTCATCACCACCGCCCCGACCATGGCGGCCAGCAGCAGCATCGAGGCAACCTCAAACGGAAAGAGATACGGGCCGAAAAGCGCCTTACCGATCGCAAGCGGGCTGGCATCGATCAGGCCGGAGACCGGCGACGACGCCGCCGCGCGTGTGAATAGCACGTATGCCGCCTGGATGAGGAGCAGGACCCCCAGGCCAACCGCCAGAGGCCGCTGCCACGCCATCTCCGGGCGCGTTTCGCTCCCCGGAAGTTTTTCCGCGCCGAGCAACATGATGACAAAGACAAACAAAACCATGATCGCGCCTGTATACACGGTCACCTGGGCAACCGCCAGAAACGGGGCGTTCAGCAGAAGATAGAGAACCGCCACACACGCGAAGTTCAGAATAAGGAACATGGCCGCGTAGAGGGCATTCCGGCTGAGGGCCATTCCGAGAGCCGCGCCTAGAGCCACGATGGCCACGGCCAGGAAGACGATGAATTCAGATCCCATGTTGTGTACTGCGCGAGCGCCTAGACGCTCGTGTCCACCGGCGGAAACGGGAGAATCGCCCGGTCATACTTTCCCTCGGGCGTCGTTTGCGGTGTGGCCGGCACATTGATCGGCGGCGACTCAAGCAGTTGTTGTTTGGTGTATATCATGCTCTCGCGGGTGTAGCCTGTCGGGAATTCGATCGGCTCGAGGACGATGGCGTTGGTCGGACAGGCATCCTCGCAGTAGCCGCAAAAAATGCAGCGCAGCATGTTGATCTCGTAGGTCTTGGCGTAACGCTCGCCCGGCGAGAAGCGGGTTTCGTTCGTATTCTCCGCTGCTTCGACATAGATGGCGTCGGCCGGACACGCCGCCGCGCACAGCGCGCAGCCGATACAGCGTTCCAGCCCGTCGTCATAACGCTTGAGATTGTGCCGGCCGCGGAAGCGGGACGTGAACGCCCTCTTTTCCTCCGGATATTGGATTGTGACCGGCTTCGTGAACATCTGGCGCAAGACCGTTGCAAAGCCCAGCGGGATGCGGGTCAGGGTTCGGAATCTCTTTTTCAGGTTCATGTTCAGGATACGACCCTATTTGTAGCCCGGCAAGCCGATTACGATTAGAAATGCGGTCAGCACCACATTGGCCAGGGCAATTGGGAGGAGCTTCTTCCAGCCAAAAGCCATTAGTTTGTCGTAGCGGAAGCGCGGCAGCGTTGCCCGCACCCACACCATCACCAGCAGGCAGGCCAGGACCTTGATCGAGAAGTAGATCAGCCCAAGCACCCACGAGTCGCCGACAAACGGGCCGCTCCAGCCGCCGAGGAAGAAGACCGTGAAGAGCGCGCTCAGGGCCACCATCTTGACGTATTCGCTCATAAAGAACAAGGCGAATTTCATTCCGCCGTATTCCGTCATGTATCCGGCGGTCAACTCCTGCTCGGCCTCCACCAGGTCAAATGGCGCGCGGGCCAGCTCAGCCAGGGCGGTTATGGCAAAGATCGCAGCCGCCACAGGCTGGCGGATGATGAACCAGCCCAGGATATTGCCGGGCAACTGTTTGTCGATGATGACGGTCATGCTCGCGCTGCCCGCCATCAGAACGACCGCGACCAGAGACAGGCTTAGGGCGAGCTCGTACGAAATTACCTGGGCGGCCGCGCGCAGCCCGCCGATCGAGGCATATTTGTTGTTGCTGGACCAGCCGGCCAATGCGATGCCATACACGGCCGTGCCCAGGATCGCGACCACATACAAAACCGCCGTATCGAGTCCGCCCGCCAGGTTGAAAAAGCTGTTGTTTGAAATCGGGATTACCGCGAAGAGCGCAATAGCCGGGATCACGGCCAGCATCGGCGCGAGGAAGTACACGAAACGATCAGCCTTGGCCGGGGTGATGCTCTCCTTGAAGATGAGCTTAAGCCCTTCGGCCACTGGCTGAAGCAACCCCTGCGGGCCGACTCGGTTCGGGCCGATGCGCGATTGCATCCGGGCGATGACTCGGCGCTCGATCCAAGTCATGTAAGCAAAGCCGGTCAGCGCCAGCACGAGGAACATGACCGCCTTTAGGAGGATTTCGAGGAGATTGGGCATCTTGGTCCTAAACCAGCCGCTTCTCGATCACGGCGCTATGGCGAATGAGCTCACCCGAGCGATACAGGGCGGGTTCTGGCCGGGTTAAATCTTCCAACGTCGGCTCGGTCGGGCCCGCTGACGGGCCAATCGTGGATTCGTCGCGGGCGGTGCGCGCTCCGGCGCCACCGCTGTTGTCGTAGACCGTCCCGCCGTAATACAAATCGTCCCGGCCTACGGGCGGCCACTGCGGCTCGACTTTGCCCAGGAGCGCGTAGGTCAGGCTCGCGTAGCCGGGCGCCTGCGCGGCCAGGGCCGCGAAAATCGAGGCCGGATTGGCATACGTCCAACTCGCGCCCATGCGCTTGGCGATTTCCTGGACGGCCCACCAATCGGCCTTTGCTTCGCCCAATGGCGGAAGCGCACGATAGAAACGCTGAACGCGCCGGTCGCCGCTGGTGTAGGTGCCCTCGCGCTCGGCCGCGCTCAACGCGGGCAGCACGACGTCGGCGCCTCGGGCGAGTTCCGTCATCAAGATTTCACTCACGATGGTGAAACCAGCCCTGGGCGCAGAACTCATGTCCCCCACGCCCATCAGCCAGGCCACATCGGCGGTCTCTGCCCGCTCACCGGCGCCAACCATATCGCACACGCCCTGAGTGTTTCCGTGCGGGTAGAGCGGAAGTAACCCACTGTTGGATTTGCCGGTTTGACCCGCCGCGGACAGGATGCCGGCCAGGCCAAGGGCGAGCGAACGCGCGTTTTGCGATCCGAGCTTTTCGTCGCCAAAGACGAACAGAACGTTT
Organism: Anaerolineae bacterium; assembly: GCA_046594095.1. GTDB lineage: Bacteria > Chloroflexota > Anaerolineae > J036 > Brachytrichaceae > Brachythrix. Next base: position 3,317 of record JBKJQK010000440.1, read on the forward strand.
CGGGCATCCTTCAGGCCCTGCAACTCAGGCGGGTCTGAGGCCACCCACTGGGCGGCCAGGCCGGGCTGGAAGCGGGCGATGACGCTCGCATAGCGGTGCATCTTTGTGCTGCGGTGGTGGGCGACGATCAGCTTCGCGCCACGATCGACCACCGCCTGGCGCAAGCGGAGGAACCATACTGGAGCCTGCTCCTCCAGATCGCCATTCACAACCACGACCACATCGCCCTTTCCCAGCTGCATGAAATCGGCGTCGGCGCCCAGGCCGTGAGCGCGCGCCACATCGGCGTAGGCCGACGGAAGCACGGGCGAGACACTCATATACGGGGTCTTGATGATGTCACGGAGGAGCCGGTTG
>JBKJQK010000023.1:0-12685 GCA_046594095.1 Anaerolineae bacterium
GCGATGGCATGCCCTTCAGCCTGGTGGCGCCGCAGACGGGCCAGCGTGTCCGGACGCGGGGTGGGCAGCAGACCCTCGTAGGCAAGCTATTCAAACGCGGCGGCGGCCCTGGGCTCATCCCAATCCTGAAGCAGCCAGGCGAGGTCGGACACGAGCGGGCGGCGCCTTGGTTCGTCACCGATCAAATGGAGTTTGCCCGCCAGGAGGCGCGGGGCCATGTCGGCGTAGTAGCGCAACGCTGCGGGCTGGCTCCCGTGCGCGCGAGCGTACTGAAGCAATCCGCGCCCGAACTGAGCGGAGTACAACGTTCCGTCGCAATCAAATAGGGCGGCAATCATGGCTTCCCGCCGCCTGCGGTCTGATTCACCCCTACAACCATTACCCGCTTGGGCATGACGACCACTGTCGACACCGAGGCTGGCGAGGCGCCGAGACGCTCGTAATTCTCGAACGGCATGCCCAGGTAATGGGCCAGGGCGGCCTGAACCACACTGTTATGCGCGACGACGGCGACGACGGAAGGCGGTACCGGATCGACTTTGGGCGCGTCCGGCGGCGGGGGATCGGCCGGCAAGGGCGGGGGCTCGGGATCGGGATGGGCGGCGACGATCCGCTCGAGCTCGGCCACCACCCGGCGCTGCATGTCGAGCGGCGACTCGCCATTTGGGAAGCGCCCGACGAGCGGGGTCTCGACGATGGCCTTCCAGATCTCTTTGCTGTCCTCGCCCTCGGCCAGCTCCTTGATCAGCCGGCCAGTGTAGTCACCGGCGTTCGTATCCGCCAACCCTGGCCGAATTTGTAGGGCCAGCCCCCGCGGGCCGGCCAGGCGCCAGGCCGTCTCGATTGCGCGCTCAAGCTGACTCGAATACACCGCCGCGATTTTGCGCCCGTCCAGCATCTTCGCCAGCGCGTCGGCTTGACCTCGGCCTTCGTCATTCAAATGCAGATTCGGTCCCTGGCCCGGCAGGCGGCCGGTTTTCACAAAGTCGTTGGTGGCGTGGCGGATGAGAAGGAGGATGGGCATGCGGACGCCAGTGTACGCGGGTTGTAGATCTGGCCCCACGCGGAGGCGCAGTGAACGCGGTGGCAAACAAATCACGCCAAGCCGCGAAGACGCGAAGAATTCTCTATTTATTCGCGTCTTTGCGACTTCGCGTGATGTTCTTTCTTCACGGACGAGTCCCCGCCCGCGGCGAAAATCTCGACCACAAGTTTCGAGACCGAGCTCGACGCTGCGGTTTGAAACTCACCATGACAGACGCGGTAATGCGTGTGATTCTGCGACTCCGGTCTGAGCAGCCGAGCTTTTCACCTTCGGGCTGTGTACTACGGCATCGCCACGAATTCGAGCTTGAGCTTGGCCTCGTCGTCGGCCTTGAGCGTCCCCGCGATATCGGGCGGGCTGAACTTGAAGTCGGTCATCTTGACCGTCGTTGTGGCCGTTCCGGTCAATTTGCCGCCAGCCAGCTTGGCGACGACGTCAAAGGTCACTGGAATGGTGGTGTCCCGAACCGTCAAATCGCCGGTCATCTTGAACTTGAGCTCGTCGCCCTCTTTGTAGGCGGCGGGCAAGCCGGTGATCGCCGCGGGCTTGAACCGGGCCAGCGGGAAGCGGGTCGACTCCAGGTTGCTTCGCTTTATGAAGTTGTCGCGTTGTGCGCTGTCGCTCTTGAAAGCGCTCAAGTCAATCCCGATCTCGCTCACTTTTGCCTTGGATGGGTCGGCCGGATCCAGGGTAATTTCGCCTGTGATGATGGTCGTAACCCCAACAGCGGTGTTCAGGATGTTGCCGCGGTTGATAAAGACCTCATTGACAGCATACGAAGCCTTGGATTCGCCCGGCACAATCTTGTATATCGCGGCGCCGCTCGGCTTGGGCGCCGCGGAACCAACCGTGGCCGCAGGTACCGGCGCTGTGGTGGCGGCTGGCGCCGTCGTTGCGGCTGGCTTCGGCGCATCGGTGGGCTTGGCCGCCGGCACTGCCGTCGCGGCTGGCGCTGTGGGCGCCGCGGCCTGGCCGCCACACGCGGCCAGGGTGATCGCGCCCGCTATCAGTGCGGACAATGTCGCAATTCGAGTCAGTTTCATGGTGTCTCCTATTCCTCTGTCAACAAACGCCGGCGCCCTCGCGGACCGGCCAGGCAAGGAGGAACAGTTGAGCACAGCGCCCTTTGGTCTGGCCTCAGTGGAAAGTGAGAGCGGGCCAAGAATTGCGGGTCCGCCTGATCTGCGGGTGAACGGCGATTGAGTTCCGCCCGCGAACTCGCCCGGGAGGACGACGGGTGGGCATGCGATTGGATAGAATGGATGTGTGGATGAGATGCCCGTGCCGGTCCGGCCTGACCGGGTGGCCCCTGATGTGACGCTCCCGGAAACCTGGCGTGTCGATCGCCTCGAAATGCTGTTGCCCGACACGTCGGGCGACACTTCGGCGCAGATCGATCATGCCCTCGCGCGTCCGCTGGCTTCGCTTGCCCTGTCCGAGCTGGCGGGGGAGGGCAGTCGGGTCACGATTGTGTGTGGCGCGCTCTTTAATGGCAGCCCGGATGGGCTGCTCGTGCCGGCCATGATCGGTCAGTTGCGCGGAGCGGGCGTGCGGACCGCTGACATTTCGCTGCTCGTGGCGAGCGATGCTTCCCACCGGGTGACCGCTCCTCAAGCGCGCCACGCGCTCGGCCAAAGCGCCGACCTTGCCGGGCGGGTCGTGGTCAATGACCCAGGCGACCACGCCTCGCATGCCTCGTTAGGCAACGTGGATGGCCTCGTCGTCCGGGTGCATCATTTGGCTGCCGAAGCCGACCTCCTGATTGCAACAGGCGCGGTCAGCCCGGACGAATACGCTGGCTATACAGGCGGAGCGGATGTGATTGCGCTTGGATGCGCCGACGGCGAGACGCAGCGCGCCCTGCGCAGCGCCCGTTTCCTCGATGATGCGGCGGTGCGGGCCGGCCAGGTTCGCGAGAATCCCTTTCAAGGCGTTCTCCGCGAGGTCGCGCGGCGGGCCGGGCTTCTGTTTGTGGTGAACGCGCTGCTCGACCCTGACACGCGCGTTCCGGTCGCCTTCGCGGCCGGGGCTCCGATTGCCGTTCACGACAGTCTGGTTCGCCTGGCCGTCGAGCTGTATGAGCCGGAAGCCCCTGGCGCGGCCTATGACGTTGTCGTGCTCACCGAGGGCGATGATCTCCGGCGGACGCTCTTTGATGCCAGCCCCGGTATCGCGGCCTCCGCGCTGGCCTCTCGGCCCGTGCTGAGGGCCCAGGGTATTCTGATTGCCGAAGCGCGTTGCGCGGAGCCCTTTCCTGGATTCGACCCGCGCGCGTCGGCGGGGCGCCTGGCTGAATCGAGCGAGTTTTACCAGGCCCTGGCGGGGGCCAATACGGCTGACGTGCTGCTCCGCCAATTGCGCGATCGCAGTCTGCGCCCGGGCGAAGAACGGGCTTATCGGATGGCCCAGGCGTTGTCAGCCGGCGCGCGAATCGTGTTGTGCGATCCATTGTGCGTGGACAAACCGGGATACGGGTTTTCGACCGCCCGGACGATGGCCGAAGCGGCTGAGATCGCAGAATCGTTCGTCGGACATCGCCCGCGCGCCCTGATTGTCCCCCAGCGCGGCCGGCGCCTTCCGGTCGCATCTGAGCGCCCGCCACCCGGCGGCGCTGACAATCCGTTTGGGGCCTGGGGCAGCGACGAGTTCTAGCCGCTACAATACGTTCCTATTTCGACAAGGAGTCTCAGCGCAATGAAAATATCGGTCATGCAGGAAAATTTGGCAAAGGGCTTGGGCGTCGTAAGCCGCGCAGTGGCGGGTCAACGCGCGCCGCTGCCGGTATTGACCCATATTTTGCTGTCTACCGACAATGGGCGGCTCAAGATCGCAGCCACCAATCTCGAGCTGGCGATCAATTGCTGGATCGGGGCCAAGGTGGAGAGCGAGGGCGCGATCTGCATCCCGGCCCGAACCTTCTCGGAGCTCGTAGCGCTTTTGCCCGCGGACGTTGTGCATCTCGAACTGAATGTGCGCACCCAATCGCTCCGCATCATTTGCGGCAGGACTGATAACAACGTCAAGGGCATCGATGCGCAGGAATTCCCGATCATCCCGACCTTCACCCCGGTCAATGTTGCGTATGTCGAAGCCGAGCTGCTGCGCAAGATGATCGCCAAGGTCGTCTTTGCGGCCGCCACTGATGAGAATCGGCCCATGCTGACCGGCGTGCTGACCAAGATGGATGGCGGCAGCCTGACGCTGGCCGCGTCCGACGGATTCCGGGTAAGTGAATGCCGCGGGCAACTCACGGCGCCCGTGGCTGATCCGATCGCCATCCTGATCCCAGCCAAGGCCGTGGCCGAGGTTGGCCGGCTGATCGGGGATCAGACCGAGCCCGTGGCGATTACGGTGACCCCGTCCGGGGCCCAGGCGCTCTTCCACCTCGACAACACCGATGTGGTCGCCCAGCTGATCGATCAGCGTTTCCCCGACTACGCCAACGTGATTCCGCGCGCCTACAACACCCGCACGGTGGTGAACACGGCCGAGCTTCTGAAGGCCTGCAAACAGGCGAGCGTATTTGCCCGGGATTCAAACAACCTGGCCAAGATCGCCATCGAGCCGGGCGAGGACGGCGTGGGCAAGATCTGCATTACCGCCCAGGCCCAGGAGACCGGCGACAATCAGAGCGAACTGGAAGGCGATGTGAAAGGTCCCGCGGTGGAGATCGGGTTTGACGCGCGTTTCCTGGTCGATGTCGCGTCGGTGATCGACACCCCCCAGCTCGCGATTGAGACGACCGCGGCGAAGGCCCCGGGCGTGATTCGGCCGGTGGGCGACGACAGTTTCCTGCATGTCGTCATGCCGATGCATTTGACGAAGTAGCAAATGGCCGCTGGACGCAGAGACGCAAGATTTTGCGTCTCTGCGTCCGGTCGCGTTGTCAGATTTTCTCGCCCGCCTCGATGGCCACGGGCAGGATATTTTGGGGCGGAGGCAGCGGGCAGGTTGCGTAAGGCGTGAAGGCGCAGGGCGGGTTGTAGGCCCGGTTGAAGTCCAGATCGACGGTCCCATCCGGCCGCAGTGGCGCGTGCAGGAAGCGGCTTGAGTCGTAAGTCGATTTTCCGCTCGTCGCGTCGCGCAGCACCATAAACAGCCTGGCCTTCCCGCCTTCAAACGCCTCGATTGTGTGTCGCCTGCCGCCGAGGTCAAACGTGATCGCGCCCGGATTGCCCATCATCTCGGTGATCCCAACAACGTTGACGTTCGGAACCTTGCGCGGCGGATTGTGCGGGGTGAAGTCGCCGGTGACACGATAGGCCGGATCCGGGGCAAACCATTTGCGCCCGCCAAAGCTCTCCCGGCTTGGGCTAAGCGTATCGCGTACCCGAATGCCGTGATGGTCGCCGCGCTTGATCACAAAGAATGACACGGTGTTGACCCGAGCCAGGGAAGGCTTTCGGTCATCCTCGTCGTCGGTCAACTCGGCGGTCGAGACGACCTCGTCGTCGATGGTCACGCGAGCGTCGCCGGTAATGCGCAAGGTCGCCCGCCCAGCCCGGAAGTCGATTGCGCCTACGCGAGCCGGCACGCTGGTCTGCGGCAGCGCAATATCGCAGCCGGGATCGCCGCCGAGGGTATTCTCGCCGTCATGCAGCCAGAACAGTCCTGCCAGGGCGAGCCAGCCGTCCTCCGCGCGCAGGCTCGTGTCAAGGCGGTCTCGGAACGCGGCCAGTTCGGTCTCGTATGTGTCCATCTTTTGATTTTACGAGCGGGAAGCGACTCTGGCACCGTTCATTAATTTCCTTTCAGGAGAATGGAAGAAAGGAGCGGGCGTGACATGAGGCGTATGAACCCACTCGAAAGCATCCCGAGCGGAGCGCGCAGTCGAGGGACGCGGTTTGGCTATCCGATGGCGCGCGCCGCAACCCCGCGACTGTCATTCCGAACGCGCTCCACCGAGCCCAAGCAGGCAAAAGCGTGATGGGGCGCGTGAGGAATCCCTGTGACGGACGGCGGGAGGAGAGTGAATCGGCGTTCGCGCGCGTGAGCCGATTCTCTTTCCGACGGGGTTGCGTCGCAGGGATCCTTCGCTCGGCCGTGAAGTTCGCGCCTCTGTGGTCTCGGCGGCCTTGCTGGGTCAGGCCTGCCCATTCAGCCGCGGCGGCACGAAACTCAGGATGACAAGCGCAGGGGGCGCGTCCGGAATGAGGGTCGCGAGAGTCCGGCGCGCGCCGCATCGGGTCTGAGTAAATACCATTCTCCTGAAAAGCAGGAACAGGCGATGCCCGGAGTCAATTCGAGAATTGCTGCATCACGTCGTAGTCGCGCTCAACCGTGTCGAATTTTCCGGCCGTGTAGTCGCGAAGCACTTTCATCCAGAATTTGCGGGCCGCATAGTTGGGCGAAAGTTGATACAGCACCCATCGGCCATGCCGGGTCCCAAACGCCAGTCGCGCGGCCAGCGAGCCAACGTTGTGCCGGCGATATTTCGGCGTAACGTAGAAATCCATCAACTCGTACTCGCATCCCGCCGGCAGAAACCCCTGGTCATTCATGATGAAGACGAAACCGGCCGGCGCGTCATCCGCGCGGATGACATACCAGTCCACGCTGTCGCGCACCCATTTGTTGAATTCCCAGCATTCCTCGGGCGTGCGCGGCGAGACCTTGTCCTGTTTCAGGGCGGGCGCCCAGCACGGCAGCCCGTGTTCGTTGATGATCAGGTTGGGGTCGTAGGGCGCGAGGTCGTAGAAATAGGCGACGAAGAAGTTGCGCACGATGCGCTGGTCGTCGTCGGAAATCGCGGGCGTCAGGGTGACGTTCATGGGCTGGCTTTTCGCGCCTCCGCGCGGCTTCAAAGAGTATACTCATTCGAAGCGTTCCCCGACCGGTACTCCGGCTAACAAACCATGAAAAGTTATATCACCCACCTTGAATGCACGTACTGCGGCGCCACCTATTCCTGCGATGAAATTCACAACACCTGCCTGAAATGCGGCAAAGTGCTGTACGCCCGCTACGATCTCGCCGCCGCGAAGAAAGAGTTCAAGAAAGACGATCTTCTGCGCCGGCCCGGCAATATGTGGCGCTGGTTCGAGATCATGCCCGTGCGAGATCCGGCCAACGTCGTCACTCTGGGCGAGGGCTACACGCCGCTGCTGCCCGCCCTTCGCCTTGGCGATGCCTATGGCGCGCGCAATCTCTTCATAAAGGAAGAGGGTTTGAATCCAACGGGCAGTTTCAAGGCACGCGGAATGAGCGCCGCGGTCTCGAAGGCGAAGGAGCTTGGGGTGAAAGCGATCGGCGCGCCCTCGGCCGGCAATGCCGCCAGCGCGCTGGCTGCCTATGGCGCCCGGGCCGGGATGCAGATCAATGTTTTTATGCCCACCGACGCGCCCGACATGATGAAGAAAGAGGGCTACATGTATGGCGCGAACGTGTATCTGGTCAAGGGCCTGATCAACGACGCCGGCGCCATCGTCCGGGCCGCCGCCCCCTCGCGAGGCTGGTTCGACGTCAGCACCCTCAAGGAGCCGTATCGCCAGGAAGGCAAGAAGACGATGGGGCTCGAACTCGCCGAGCATTTTGGCTGGGAGCTCCCCGACGCCATCCTGTATCCGACCGGCGGCGGAACCGGAATCGTTGGGATGTGGAAGGCCTTTGATGAGCTCGAGCAACTCGGCTGGATCGGCAGCAAGCGCCCCAAGATGATCGTGGTGCAGGCCGAAGGCTGCTCGCCAATCGTCAAAGCCTGGAAAGAGGGCAAGCGGCATGCCGAGCTCTTCCCCAATGCAACCACGATTGCGGCCGGCCTGCGCGTCCCGGTGGCGATCGGCGACTACCTGATGATGGACGCGATGAAGCAAAGCGGCGGCACGGCCATCACCGTCACTGACGATGAAATTCGCCTCGGCATGAGCGAAGTGGCCCGGGCTGAGGGCATTTTTGCCTCGCCGGAGGGCGCCGCGACCTGGGCGGCCTGGAAGCGCCTCGTTGAAGAAGGGTTCCTCAAGCCTGATGAAAAGACAGTCCTGTTCAATTGCGGCTCGCTCTTCAAGAACGCAGAACTGGTTGACGCCTCGAGCCTGCCCGTGCTCGACCCCAAAGATCCCGAGCTTCTCGCCCACATCAAGTGACGATTGGAGGGCGGTGGCCGGCATTTTGCCGTTACCGCCCGCGGCTTTCCTATGCGCATCATCATCAGCGAGCTGAACTGGCCGCGTGGCATTTTGCTTCTCGAGGCCGCCGGATCGGTCACCTACGACAAAAATTTGTTCCGCAATCGTGCCGCGCTGCTTGCGGCGCTTTCAGACTGCGACGCTCTCATCGTCCGTAACCAGACCCAGGTCAACGCCGAACTGCTTGCCGCCGCCCCGAACCTCAAGGTCGTCGGCCGGCTCGGGGTGGGGTTGGACAACCTCGACCTGCCCGCGCTGCGCGAGCGCGGAGTGACAGTCGTCACCGGCGGGACCGCCAACGCTATCGCCGTCGCCGAATACGCCATGGGCGCGTTTCTGAGCATGGCCCGCAAGTTCGTGCCCGCTGATATCAGCACGAAAGCCGGCGGCTGGGACCGGGCGGCTTTCACTGGGTTCGAGCTGTATGGCAAGACCCTCGGCCTGATCGGCCTGGGCGATATCGGCGCCCGTGTTGCGAGACGGGGCGGGGCCTTCGGCATGCGGCTGATCGCCTTTGATCCGTTGATCACCGCGGCGCATTTCAACGCGGCCGAACACGGCGTGACGCTGCTGACGCTCGATGAAGTGCTGCGCCAGGCCGATTTCGTGTCGCTCCACGTGCCTTTGCTCCCGAGCACGGCCAATCTGATCAACGCCGAGCGTCTGTCCACGATGAAGCCGACCGCGTATCTGGTCAACACGAGCCGGGGCGGGATCGTCAACGAATTGGATCTGGCGGCGGCGCTTCGGCTCCGCAGGATCGCCGGGGCCGCCCTCGACGTGCGGGTGAGCGAGCCGCCTGGCAAGGATGACCCATTTGCGGGTTTGGCGAATGCGTTGCTCACCCCGCATGTGGCCGGGCTGACCGACGAAGCCCAGGGCCGCATTTCGATTGCGGTGGCCGAAGACGTGCTGCGCGTGCTGCGTGGCGAGCGCCCACTCTTCGCGGTCAAGTGAATCCATTCACCCAATCGCTCGCCCGTGAACTGGCAGACCCAGCCCTGGATACCTTCATTGCCGACTGGGACGCGCTGGAGGCTCTCGTGGTCCGGGTGTATCGTGGCGGCGTGGCGGGTCCGCCCGATGTGGCGGAATGGCCCAGTCTTCGCGACCGCCTCGCGGCGAGCTATCCGGTCTGGTCGGCCGGGCTGGCTCAGCATTGGCCGGAGATCCGGGCCGGCGGAAAGCCGGTGACCGAGGATCCATTTGCGCGTCTGATGTCGATCCCGCGCGCCGCCGACATCGTCGGCGACTGGGCGGCGATGCAGACGCTGCCCGCCGCGCGCGAGGCGCTCAATCGGATGCTTGTCGCGCGGCTGCGTTCGCGCTGACCTCGACGTGAACGTGAACGTGAACGTAATCGTAAACGTGAACGCTGGCATGGCGGGCTGAAACCAGATCCCGTCGCGTTTCCCACGCGTGTACGCCACTCCGGATTGCGCGGTGCGTGCCTATACTGCTTGGCATGTATCCCGCTACACTCGATACCACCGATTGGGCCGCGCTCAATGCCCGGCAACAAATCAAACATTTGGAGATCGAGGGCTTCGTTGTGATGCCTTCGCTCCTCGACAAGGCAACGGTCGATGCCATCAAAACCGAGCTTGACCGCCTGCCGACCAAGGCCACCGACTACAGCGAAAACCAACGCGGCCACAGCGACGTGCAGTGGAGCGATTCGCCCCATTGCATTGACCTGATCGCCAACCCGGCCCTCGTTGGCTTCCTTGAGACGCTGTTTGGCGACGAACTCGTCGTCACGTCGTGCGTATTCGCCCTGTCCCGCCCCGGGCATCCCGGGATCGCCATCCACACTGACTCGCAGCCCTACGGCTCGAAGATCTTTGGCATGCAGGCCAGCGCCCCGCGGCTGATCCGGGTGCTGTGGTATCTGGACGACCTCACGCCCGAGAAAGCGCCGCTGCTCATGTTGCCCCATTCGCACTTGTCCCTGCACAGCGACGCCATCCCTTACAAGCGCTATCTCTCCCATCCGGAAGCGGTCATGCTGTGCGTGCCGGCGGGGTCGGCGGCCATCATCAACCAGGCCGTCTTTCACGCCAATTACCCCAACCGCAGCCAGGAGGATCGCCGCCTGCTGGCGATCGCGTATCGCCCGTCCTGGTCGCCGCCCATCGTCGACGTGCCGGACTGGCCCGCCGACAAAGTGGCCGCGCTCCCGCCCGCCACGCGGCGCCTGTTCAAGAGCCTGAATACCGGCAACTTCGACTTCAACGTGCCGAATCGGCCGGCGAATATGGCCACCGAGGCGCCCGGGATCAATCCCAGCCGCTGGGACGTCTAGGCCATGGCAACGCTTCAGGCGCAGGGCGACTTCGATGTGAAGCTGACCCCTCAGACGCCCGATCCAGGTGACAATTCAGCGTTGGGCAGAATGGCGATCGACAAGGTCTTCCACGGCGATCTCGAGGCGACCAGCCGGGGACAGATGCTGGCGGCCGGCACCGCCGTGGACGGATCGGCCGCCTACAGCGCCCTCGAGCGGGTGACAGGAACGCTTCATGGCAAGGCTGGAAGTTTTGTTCTGCAACACACCGGGATCATGAACCGCGGCGCGCCCAGCCTGACGATCACCGTCGTGCCAGACTCGGGCACGGGTTCGCTCGCCGGCCTGACGGGTTCGATGGGCATCATCATCGAGGGTGGCCGCCACAGTTACGTCTTCGACTACGATCTTGCCCTCGGGAGCTGAGCGCGGCGCCGTATTGGGAAATGGCGTGCGCGCTAACGTGGCTGGGCGCCCACCTTGCGGGCTTCGGTTCAAGAAGCAAACGCTACCCGAGATACGCCTGGCGCACGCGCTCGTCGTTCGCAAGTTCGGCCCCGCGCCCGGCGATTGTGATGCGGCCGGCTTCGAGCACATAGCCGTGATCGGCGGTCTCGAGCGCCAGCCGTGCGTTCTGCTCGACCAGCAAGATGGTCACGCCCTCAGCGTGCAGGGCGCGGAGCGTGTTGAAGATCTCGCGCACAATCAGGGGCGCGAGGCCCAGGCTGGGCTCGTCGAGCAATAGTAACTTCGGCCGGCTCATAAGCGCGCGGGCCACTGCGAGCATTTGCTGTTCGCCCCCGCTGAGCGTCCCCGCGAGCTGCTTGCGCCGTTCCGCCAGGCGGGGAAACAGCTCAAACTGCTTCTGAATATCGGCGGCGATCCCGTGCCGGTCGGAGCGGATGAACGCGCCCAGGCGCAGGTTGTCCAGCACCGTTTGTTGGGTGAGCACCCGCCGGCCCTCGGGCGCGTGCGCGATGCCCAGCTTGACGATTTGGTCCGGGCGCAGCTTCGCGAGGTCCTTGCCCTCAAAGAGGATGCTCCCGGCTCGCGCGCTGACGAGGCGCGAGATGGCGCGCAGGGTTGTGCTCTTGCCTGCGCCATTTGAGCCGATGAGGGTCACAATTTCGCCGCCCGGCACGGTCAGGCTGATTTCACGCAGGGCCTGAATGCCGCCGTAGTTGACGCTCAGGTTCTTGATTTCGAGCATCGCTAGTCACCCAGATAGGCTTCGATCACGGCCGGATCGTGCTGGACGTTTTCCGGCGTCTCGAGCGCGATGAGCTGGCCGAAGTTCAGCACCGCCACACGATCGCACAGTCCCATGACGAGAGGCACGTGATGTTCGATCACGAGGATGGTCAGGTCAAACTGTCCGCGCAGGCTGCGGATGAAGTCGCTCAGGCTGTGCTTCTCACTCGGGTTCATCCCGGCGGCCGGCTCGTCCAACAGCAGCAGCTTAGGCCGCAGCGCCAGCGCGCGCGCAATCTCGAGCCGGCGCTGGTCGCCATATGGAAAATTACGGGCAACTTCCTCCGCGCGATCGGCCAGCCCAACCAGCTTGAGCATCTCCATGGCGCGCTCGCGGGTGTTTTCCTCTTCCTTTCTTGAGCGGGCCAGGCCCAGCACGCCGCTGATCAGCCCGCTCCGGCAATGAATATGATCGGCGATCATTACGTTCTGGTGGGCGGTCAGATTTCCAAACAGCCGGATGTTCTGAAACGTACGGGCGATGCCCTGGGCGGCGATGCGATGCGGCGGCAGCTTTGTGATCTCACGGCCGCGATACCGCAGGGCGCCCGACGAGGGCGGGGTCAGACCCGTGATCAGGTTGAAAAGGGTTGTCTTGCCGGCGCCATTCGGCCCGATCAAGCCGAAGATCTCGCCCTCGCGCACATCGAACGAAACCCGGTTGACAGCAACCAATCCGCCAAACGCGCGGGTCATTTCCTTGACTTCGAGAAGAGGCCCGGTTGTCATCTCAGCTCCCCTCACGCTTGCGCTTGAATCGATTCGGCGTGATGATCCCCTGGGGGAAACGCAAGGTGCCGATGACGATCAGCGCGCCGTAGATGATCAGCCGTCCGTCGCGGATCCCGGCGGCCAACCAGGCCGGCAGGCCGTCGATTCCGGCGACCGCGCGCAGGAATTCGGGCAGGGCCGTGAGCAGCATCGCCCCCACAATCGGACCCGCGAAACTGCGCGAGCCGCCGACGAGGACGAACGCGA
>JBKJQK010000129.1:0-3970 GCA_046594095.1 Anaerolineae bacterium
CTTACGGCACCCAGGCCGGCAGGGTCGCGTCGACGGCAATCGAGCGAGCGCCCGACCCGTCCGGTCGAATCAGCCAGATCTCTGGCAATGGATTAATTACCCTCAAATTGGTTCGAACGAAGGCGATCCAGCGCCCATCCGGCCCCCATGCAAGACCCGCATGGCTGTATTCGGTGTCAGTTGTCAATGCTCTTGCGCCGATGCCGGCCGCGTCCGCAACCCAGATCTGTGGGCCAAAGAATGCGCCGCCGCCCGACGTGGAAAAGGAAGCCGCCGTTTGGCGCCCAAACGCAAACGCTGAACCCGACGGCGCCCAGGTAGCTCCATAGTCGTTGGTGGCGTCAAGACCCATCGCAGGTGTAATCGTGTTCGAGGCTGCATCAAATCGGAGGAGTTTTTGAAAACGGCCATCTGCGCCACCCAGCAAGTCCGCGTACAGAAACTGGCCGCCGTCGGGTGACCAGGCGGGGGCATCACCGAGCAGGCTGGGCACCAGCTGCAAATCACCCGTTCGAATGTCAAGCACGGTCAGAATGCTCTGGATATTGTCATAGAACGTCAGCGTATTCCCTATGGTTGACCACCGCGGCGATGATGCGATCACCTGTGTGTCGGTGAAGAGCGATGTCGCCTGACCAAGCTGCGCGTCATACAGCCACAGCCTTGAAGGGCCAGGGGTAACGCCGAGCGCGGCCCGATCGAGCGTTCTGCGCTCAAACGCAATCAAGTTGCCGTCAGCCGACCAGGCGGGCGACTGGCAGTGCTGAAGGTCGCAGGTCACGATTTTGCGTCGATTTTCGCCACTTGCGCCGATCAGAAACAAATCCCGGCTTCCGCCGGCGTCCCGGACCGCGCTATACGCGATCTGACTTCCATCGGGGCTCACCGCAAAGTCGTAGACGCCAAAGGGCTCCGAGGTCAGGCGGCCGACTCGTGAGACGCCCCGCGCTTCGACGTCCGCAATCATCAGGTTCGCCACGCCTGTGGCCGGAGCAAGATAGACCAATCGAGGCCGGCTGGTGGAGAAAACCACCGGGACATCTTCGCGCACCAATCGGCCCCGGGCGCTTGCGGCCCCGGCAAGGATCGTCAGCGTGTAAGCAGTGTCCGGTTCAAGGGGCGTCGCGGGCGAAAACAATGCGGCGCTTCCTGCCCAACGGATTGATCCTGTCACAGTGGGCGAGATTCGCAATCGTCCGTCCAGAGCGCCGGGCAGCATCGGCTCGCTGAAAACAATCGAGATCACGGGCCTGAGCGCGACCGCCTGCGCTCCATTCGCCGGGCTGGTTTGGAGGACGCGCGCTCCGACCTGGTCGCCCCGGAACAGGAGAAACACGGCCACGATCGCCAGCCCAGCGAGGGTGCCCGCGACTGCGCGATCGAGGCGATCAACCCGCATGGATGGCTTTGGCCGCAAGTCGCTTCAGCGACGGATCAGGCAGGACCTGGAGGCGCGCCAGAGACACCCAACGCGTCGCCGGGACGGCCTTGTGCTGGTCGCTTGCCTCCATCAGAAAGCGAATGTCGAAGTGCCAGTGCTCGGGCGTAATCCCGCGCGCCGGAATCCGGTGGGCGTCCACATCGCAGATTCCGTCGCTGACAAGATACACCTGGCCCGGTCCGAGATCCGTCTCTTCGCGCACCTCGCGAAACGCAGCGGCAAGGACATCCGCGTCGGAGGTCTCGCAATGTCCGCCAGGCTGAAGCCAGCGCTGAAGCTTCTCGTGCCAGATCATCAGGGCGCGGGCGCGGGTGGGATCGACAATGAGGGCGGACGCTGTGATATGGCCGCTTTCTGTTTCGCGCGAAAACGGGGCGCGCTCGCGGGTGACGAACTCAACAATACGCGCCAGGTGGCCGGCTTCGATGGCATCCGCGGGCGAATGAATCTTCAGACTGGCCAGGAGCGTTTCTCTTGACGAATCAATGGGCATGCTGGCGATAATACAGCCTCCATGTCCGCCGCCGCTCCGCGCCCTCCCCGGCTTGTCGCATTCCAGCACCATGACTTCCGCCTGCTGTGGATCGGCCAGTTGATTTCGCAAACGGGAACCCAGATGCAGCTCACGGCCGTGAACTGGCACATCTTCGACCTGCTCAAGGGCCAGACCTACACCCTCGACCTGTTTGGCGCATCGAGCAATCTGGATGCGCGGGCGCTCGCGCTAGGCATGCTCGGGCTCGTCCGAATCGGCCCCATCATCGTCTTTGCGCTGCTGGGCGGGATGATCGCCGATACGCGCGACCGGCGCAAAGTCATGATCGTCACTCAGACGATCGCCGGCCTGTCCGCGGCGCTGCTGGCCGTGGCGACGTTCGCCGGAATCGAGCAGTTATGGGTGATCTACGCGCTCACCGCCGTGAATGCGTCCGCCATGGCGTTTGACAATCCATCCCGCCAGGCCCTTGTTCCCAGCCTGGTGCCGCGCGAGCATTTGACCAACGCGCTCAGCCTCAACACAACGCTGATGCAGGTGGTATCGATCGTCGGGCCCGCGCTTGGAGGCCTGGCGATCGCGTCATGGAATCTGGGCAGTATTTACGCGGTCAACGCGCTCTCGTTTGGGGCGGTGATCGGCGCGCTGGTCATGATCCGGCATCGCAGCCCGCCCGCCGCTCGCATGACCGGCATCACCCTCAGCGGCATGCTGGAGGGCGCGCGATTCGTATACCGTGAGCGGATTATCTGGAGCACGATGCTGCTCGACTTTTTTGCGACATTCTTCGCATCCGCCCGCACCATGCTGCCCCTCATCGCAACGGACATCCTGGGGGCAGACGCGCAAGGCTACGGAATACTGTCCTCGGCCTCGGCGGCAGGCTCGCTGGTCGCGGGCGTCATTGTGTCGCTCCGGCACGCCATCCCACGCCAGGGACCCGTGCTGCTTGTGTGCGTTGCGATTTACGGTCTCGCCACTGCGCTCTTCGGCCTGTCGACCAACTTTGCGCTTTCGTATGCGCTTTTCGCCATCACCGGCGCGGCCGACACGGTTTCGACCGTGATCCGGGGCACCATGCGCCAGTTGCTGACCCCCGATCACTTGCGCGGCCGGATGGTGGGCGTCAACATGATGTTCTTCATGGGCGGCCCCCAGCTCGGCGAACTTGAGGCCGGGGTGGTCGCTTCCGCCTGGGGAATTGTGGCGAGCGTCGTGAGCGGCGGGCTGATCACGCTCGGGCTAACCCTGTGGGTAGCCTGGCGTTACCCGCGCCTGAGAGAGTACGAGGGAACACCGATCAGCCATCCGAAGCCGGCCCCGGCAGCGTAACGGATGGGAGCATTGCGCCACGCCGGCTGGCGATGATCTCCGCCATGATGCTCACCGCAATCTCCTCAGGCGATTCGGCCTTAATTTCAATCCCAATCGGCGCGCGGACCCGGGCCAGTTCGGCCTCGGAAACGCCTGCCTGGCGAAGCTCAGCCAGCGCGGTAAGCCAGCGGCGCCGGCTCCCGATCACGCCGATGTAGGCAGCCGGCGAACGCAAAAGTTCGGGGAGCACGGCCACGTCGAGCGGAACGCCCCGGGTGACCAGGGCCACGTATGTCTGGCCGGTAATGGGGAGGCCGGCCAATCGCGGCAGAAGCGGGCCGGGCAGATAGGCATCCGCCCCGGGCGCCACCTCGGGCACACACAGTTCCGGCCGATCATCGCTGAGGAGAACCCTGAATCCAGCAAACGCCGCAAGCAGAACCAGCGCCCGGCCAACATGGCCCGCGCCCACGACAAGCACGGTGGGCGGCCCCAATTGCGGTTCGACATAGACATCGACCGTCCCCCCGCACACCCCGGCGTCACCCTGCTCAGGGTCCGTCAGCCGAAACGTGCCCGTCCGCGGTTGGCCGTCGGCCAGCGCCTCGCGGGCGAGCGCTGAAACGCGGCTCTCCATGGCCCCGCCCCCGATCGTTCCGGCCAGAATAAGCCCGTCCGCGCCAACCAGCATCTTCGCCCCCGGCCGGCGCGGGACCGAA
>JBKJQK010000384.1:0-5480 GCA_046594095.1 Anaerolineae bacterium
TGCGCGATTGACGCTTGAGTGCGTTATCGTCATCGCAGGCGGGCAGCCAGAACCAGAAGCTGGCCCCCTCTCCGAGCACGCTGTCAAAGCCAATCTCCCCATTCATGCGCTCGACCAATTGCTTGCAGATGGCCAGACCGAGTCCGCTCCCGCCATAGGCGCGCGAACTGGAGACATCGGCCTGCGTGAACGGCTGGAACAGCTGGCCCTGATACTCGGACCCAATCCCGATCCCGGTGTCCCGCACAACAATGCGCACGCGTCCATTGCCCTGCGACAGATGCACGCTCACTTCGCCCTGATCGGTGAATTTCACCGCATTCCCGATCAGATTCAACAGCACCTGGCGCAGACGGGCCGGGTCGGCGCGGCAGCAATCCAGCGCTCCTTCGACAACGAGGGGGCGAAGCGCAATCGACTTCTCGGTCGCCCGCGCGCCCATGAGGCGCAACACATCACCGCAGATTGGGCGCGGATCGCAATCCGTCACTTCAAAGTGCAGGGTGCCCGACTCCAATCGCGAAAAATCCAGAATCTCGTTGATAACCGTCATCAGCGCCTCGCCCGAATCGAAGACGGTCTGAGCATACTCGCGCTGCTTGGGATGGAGCGGCATGTTTAGCAACAATTCGGACATGCCAAGGATGCCATTCATCGGCGTGCGGATTTCGTGGCTCATGGTGGCCAGGAAGTCGGTTTTGACCCGCGACAGGCGCAGCGCCTCCAGGCGAGCCACGTCAAGGCTGGCATTCTGTTCCTGCAACTGGCGGGTGCGTTCGGCAACCTGTTGCTCGAGCGTATCCCGCGCGATCTTCAGCTTCTGGTTGTCCTCGGCCGCGCGGAAATTCAGCTCGATCAGCCAGACATAGAACTGGCGAATCAGGGGCGACACCACGAAACCTACGATGAACACACAGACCACCACGTAAACAGTATCTCGGATGTTCCCGGCGGTAGTCTCGGCGTTTTTTCCGATATACGCTATCAGCGCCATCAGCACGGGCACGGCATAAGTCATCGGGCTCAGGCTGCGGCGGGGCAATCGCAAGACCGCCAGAGCGAGCGCAGCCAGTGGCGCCGCGAGCACGATCACGTAGTTCAGTGGGTTGGCCAGCGCAAACATCACCGCCACAGTATTGATCAGCCCAAACACCCACAGCGCCTCATGGTTTACCCCGCCGTGTTTGGAACGCCAACGGATGATCAGGAACCCAACCAAACAGAGCATAACGGGCAGGTCGGCAATGGACCCACCCGACCAATAGAGCTGGACGACCAGCGCGATCGTCGTCTCAACGATCAACAGGTTGATCGACAGTGTCTTGACCCGTTGCGCGCTGGGCACAGCGTCAAGAGATGGTCTCAAGGCTTGTGTGGATCCCGACCCGCTTTTTAACACAATTCGATTATAATCGTTATGTAATGACCTCGGAGACGAATTCCGTGGAGGGCCGCGTAGAACGTGTTCTCGCCGAAATCGTGCGGGACTACCGCCCTGGATTTGGCGGTGGCCTCCTGTCAACCAGCGCCTATGACACGGGTTGGTTGACGCGCGTTCGCGCCCGAGATGATCGCCAGAAACTTGCCTTTCCAGACGCGCTGGAGTGGCTGCTCCGGCACCAGAACCCGTCTGGATCGTGGTCCGGACCGTTCCCTCACGATATCCTGCCGACCATGTCGGCGCTGGTGGCACTACGCAAGTTACCCGATGCGCTCTCCGATCGCTGCGCGGTCCCCGCATCGCGCGCGCTGGCCTACCTTCGTGACAGCCTCGCTGGTTGGCAAGTTGGCACGTACGAAAGCGCGGGCTTCGAGGTCCAGTTGCCAACGCTTGTGCAATCGCTCAACAAGCTCGGGATTCGGCTCGAAATCCCCAACTATGGCGACGTGATTGACATGATGCAGGCCAAGCTCGTACGCTCTGGTGGGACCGCGCTTGCTCACGGTCACTCGTCGCTCGTCTACTCGCTGGAAGCGCTGGTTGGAAGCCTCAGCCCCGATCTGCTGCCGGGGCTGCGCTCGCCGCACGGGCATTACGGTCACTCGCCCGCATCCACAGCCGCCGTTTTGAAGCACTTTAGTTGGAACGAGCAGAGCGCGATTTGGTTGCGTAATCTTCAGGCGCGCCACGATGGAGGGGTGCCCAACGTTTTTGCAATAGATGTACTTGAGGCATCCTGGTCGCTGCACTTTCTTCTTTCTGCCGATCCCGGACTGGCTGATTCTCCCGCAGGAAGAAAGCTTCTGTCTCGGTTGGAAGGCATCATGGATCCCGTTCGCGGGAACTCCTGGGCGTCCGAAGAGTACTGTCTTCAGGAATCTGATGACACCAGCCTGATCTTGCTGGCATTGGCATTAGGCGGCCGGGCCATCGATCCTTCAGTGTTGCTGCGCTTTGAATCGGCGTCTTGTTTTGTGGTGTTCCCCAATGAGCGCAACGCCTCGATCAGCTCGAATGCTCATGTGCTCGAATCGTTCGTCGTTGCGGACACGGCAGATCGTTATTCGAATCAGATCGCCAAGGCCACGAATTTCCTGCTGACCAATCGCGAGCGTGACGGTTTCTGGCTGGATAAGTGGCACGCCAGCCCTTACTACGCGAGTTATTGCGCCACCCGGGCGCTCGCCAAGCACCCGGATCCCAGCATTCAAACCGAGATCACCCCAGGCATCGGTTGGATCCTGTCCCAACAGCGCGCGGATGGCTCATGGGGGCTATGGGCCGGCAGCGCTGAAGAGACTGCCTACGCCATCCTGAGCCTGATCCACTCGAACCTTCCGGGAACCCGCGAGGCGCTGCGCCGCGGCCAAGCCTGGATCGAAGCCCATTACGCCGATCCACGACCCGAACTGTGGATCGGCAAACAGCTCTATAGCCCCATCCGGGTGGTCGAAGCCGCCGTGCTGGCCGCGCTGCAGGCGAAATAGGATGGAACCGCACGCGCCCAAAAACCCGTTTGAATCGTTGTTGGGCCTGCGATCGTCCGAACCCGGCCAAACCCCGCCAACGCTCGCGGAATGGTTGTCGCTCGACGTGGCGCGGCTGCGCGAGGCGGTCTCCGCCGCGCACGTATCGGTCGTCGCCCCGGGCGACGGCACGCGCCGATTCGTCCTGCTGCGCTCTGGCGGCGAACCGGTCAACGCAAAACGTTATATCGACATTGCGGGCGCCGGCCTGCACGACATGCTGGCCCGGCTGTTCGAGCACGGACTCGAAACCGTGCTTTGCCCGTTGCTCCCGCCGTCCGCCTTCTCCCGCGGCGAGGCCTATATCACCCATGGGCTGCGGGCCTGCCATGCTTTGCTTGCCAGTGAGGCACTGGCAGAGTTATACGCAGGATGCGGCGTTCGCGCCCGGCTGTATGGCGGATTCCGAGATGCCGGGCTTGCGGATCCCGTGCTCCACCTGATCGAGTCGCTCGATGAGCGTCTTGTCGAAATGACCCCCACAGGCGATCGGCTGCTGTTGTTCGGCATGTCCCCGGTTTCGGCCGTCGACGAATTGATCGCGCTGTCGAAGCGCGCGGACGCCCGTTTGGATCGGGTCGCTATCCGCGGGTTGAGTTTCCCGCACGGCCCGGAAAAGGCCGACCTGGCCATCAGCTACGACCAGTTGCGGGTGTCCGAGGTGCTGCCACCCCTGCTCGATCAGGGTACCGACGTCTACCATCTGACATATCTGCCCTTCGAATTGACCGATCACGACATTCGGGTGATTCTGTATGACCACCTGATTGTCCGGCCCGCATCCCGGCACGATCAGACCAACTACAGCAAAGAGGACCTCGAGATGCTGCGTTGGTCGCGCGAACACCGCAACCGCGTGGAAGGCCTCGGCTCCGCGACCCTTCAGCAATTGCGGACCGAATGAATTTAGACAGTTGTCGGCGCGGACTTGAGTTCGCGACTCGCGGGACGTCGCGTCCACCCTACCGCGCCACCAATCGGAAATGGCGTTGTAAGGCAGCTCCCTCCGCTTCCAGGTTGGCGTGCCGCTGAAGCTGGTCGAGGCGAGCACGAAAAGGACGGCCGTCACATCGAGTAGCGCCAACGGAAAGAAGCGGTAATGCGCGAAGTGGCCATTCAATGACAACAGGCCGGAAATCCCCCGCCGTCCAGGCATTGTTGATCCGGCCAGTGACCGTCAACCCACGCCAGCGCAGCGTTGCGCTGATGGATGAGGCGTCATCGATGAGAAAGTCGTCGCCGGCCGCACGACCAGTCGACCGAACGTTCCCCGCGGCTGAGCGCCGGGTTGAGTCTGGAGCGGTCAGCGCGCCAGCGCCGCGTTGCGCGCCCGCAACTCGCCCGTCTCCGCGTGCCGGATTTCCTGCGCCCAGACGCCGGTGTCGGTCGGCTGGGTGATCACTCGCACTGGCTCGCCAAGCGTGACCTGCTTCAAATACTCGATCTGATGGCCGCGGATATCGCCCGGGACGCCGCCGCTCAGCTCGCACCAGGCCTGCTCGAACCACTCCACATACACCGCGCTGTTCACATGCCGGAGCTGGTCGAGCTCGTGGTGTTGGGGCGAGCGGAGCTGTTCGCGCGCTTCGGCAACCGGCGAGCCGGCCCTCCAACTTGAGCGACAGGCATGCTCGTCTTCGAGCTTCAGCCGCTCGGTCATGCTGGCCGGCATTCTGGCCGGGCCCAGCGTCGCCCGGTCCACATACACCCAGTCGAGCTGGGCGTTGGCGATCGTGCGCCCGTCCGCCAGCGCGGCCAAAGTAACTTCGCGGTTCCCGCGCACCCGGCGGGCCTCGCTCAACCAGGTGGTCAGCCCAAGCGTCTCGTCCTCGCGCGCGCCCGTCTCGAACTCGAGATGGAGCCCGCGCACAACGAAAAAGGTCCCCTCGGTCTCGTACCACGACGCGTCCATCCCAAGCGCCTGGGTGACGAGATTGCCCGCGTGCAGGACAAAGCGCGCAATATGGGCGTGGTGGAGCAGACCGTCCGCGCCGACCTCATAGCTGCGGACCTGGATATTGGCGTTAAAGCGCATGCGCAAGTTATTTCAGGATGTAGTAAGTGCCTTTCTTCTCACCCACCCGCATCGTCACGCCCTTGTCCACCAGGTCCGACAGGTCCGAGCGGAGCGTCTCCGGTGTGACGTCCGGGCAGAGCGCCTGGTAATCGCGGTTGGTAATCCGGCCATGGTCGCGCATATACGTGAGCGCGCGCGCCTGGCGCTCGTTAATCGACGCCTGGGCAGTGGCGGTCTTGACCGACCCGCCAGCGCCCGCCACCGGGGCCTGGGTGACGACCGCAGCCGGGCGTCGATCGCGATGGTTGGACATTGTGACCGTAAAGCCATAGGGCTGGGCCGAGAACTTGGGCGGCGGATGGCCGGCGGTGGTCAGATCCTCGATCATTCGGTCGATCCCAAAACCCAGCTCTTCGATATAGCCCCACTGCAGCAGGCCCTGCACCAGCCGGGGATTGCGCGAGAAATGCTCCTCGATGATGTTGTCGAGGGTGAT
>JBKJQK010000049.1:0-5834 GCA_046594095.1 Anaerolineae bacterium
CACTCTACCGGCCCGAATCGGGGGTCATGGACGCCATCAGCCGCCGCATCACCACCTTTGTGATTCGGCGCTTTGGCAAGACTGAGGCCGAGGCCGAACGGCTTCGCGCCTACTGGCGCGAAACCCACGGTACGGCGTTTCGCGGGATGCGGGAGGAGGGTTACCCGTTCGACCCGGACAGTTATTTTGCGTTTGTCCACGATATCCCCCTCGACCGGATTCAGCCAGTACCGGCCGTGCATGCAATGCTCCTGGGTCTGAACGCACGCCGGCTGGTCCTGACCAATGCGGACGCCAACCACGCCTGGCGTGTGCTTTGGCGGCTCGGCCTCGAGGATTGCTTCGAGCGCGTGATTGACATCAAAGCGATGGGATTCGTAAACAAGCCTCACCGCGAGGCGTTCGCGCGAGTCGAGGCCCTCACCGGCGCGCAAGCGGGTGATTGCACCCTCATCGACGATTTGCCGGCCAACACGCGCGGCGCGATGGCGGCCGGCTGGCGGGCGATTCTGGTGAGCGGTTCGGGTGCAGCCGAAGACGCGAATGGCGTGGCGGCAGACGTCGAGGCCGCGATCGGCCAGCTTCGGCGCGCCGCCCAGTAGACGTTGCGCCGTCGCCGGCTATTGACGGTCTGGAGAACCAGACTATCATGAGTGAATTATGAGTTCGCCGGGGCTGTCTTTGAACACGACGCGAATCGTTGCGGATCGTGCCCGGCCGCGTCCGACAGGCTGCCCCCTCGCGGGGCGGCGTTGTTTTTGGAGTGAATCGTGACCCAAATTCGCTTGAAATCCGTGTTTGCCGCTGCGTTGGCGCTCGCCCTCGCGGTTCCGTTTACCGGTTCGACCCGCGCCAGCGCGCCCACCGCAGCCGCCCCATCGGCGCCGGTCGGTCAGGGTGAAGCGCCGGGCGCGCCCGCGAAATCGGCTGCAAAACGGTCTTCGCGCCTTGTCAAAGAGGACAAAGAGAGCGCATGGGAAGAGGCAGATCTGGCGATTCAACGCGATGAGGCGTTCTATACCCGGCGTCTGGCCGGCGATCCGAAAGCCGAATTCACCATGGAAAAGGCGGCTGCCGCGCGGGATGCCGCGGCGAAACAGGTGCTCGTTCGCCAATCGGAATTGAAGTCACTTGCGCCGTCAGCCCAGACGGGTTTTGCCGGAGCGTGGGTGCCCATGGGCCCGAATCCGCTGGCCCAGCTGTCGCGGTATGACGGCACGACGATGCTGACGATGGCGGGACGCATCGGCGCGCTTGCGATTCGGTCGACGGCCCCGTACACGATTTACCTGGGCGGCGCTCAAGGCGGATTGTGGGTGACCACACCCCCGTCCGGAACCATGCCAAACACCTGGGCGCCGGCGTATGACGCAGCGCCTTCGTTGGCAATTGGCCATATATCACTGGCGCCGTCAAACGAGGACATCATCTACGCGGGTTCGGGCGAAGGCGAACTCTCCGGCGATTCGTACTGGGGCAAAGGAATCTACAAATCGACTGACGCGGGCGCGACCTGGTCGGTCGTAGGCGCGGCAGACTTCACCGGGGTGTCGATCTCGGGGATGGCCGTGCATCCGGCCGATCCGAACACGTTGTATGTGACAACCGTGCGCGGCCGCGGCGGCGCCCGCCGGACGTCGCCGGCGGAGTCCACGGTGTTTGGCCTCTACAAGAGCACCAATGGCGGCGCGTCCTTCACGACATTGCTCACGACGAGCCAATCCTACACATCCACGCCGCTCAGTGGCGCCACCCAGGTCATTCTTGATCCAATTCAGCCGAACGATGTTTATGTGACCTGGCTCAGCCGGGGTATCTCCAAGTCCGTTGACGCGGGCGCCAACTGGACGACGATCATGTCCGGTATCCCGGCCGACACGTTTGATGGCTCGCGATTTGAGCTCGGCATCTCCCATGCAAGCGTATTGACGCCTGCAGTTCTTTACGTGGGTTACAACGACGCGGCCGACCTGTCCTATGTCTACAAGTCGATTGACGCAGGCGCGAATTGGGTGAACAAAACGGACGCGAATGTCCGAAACTATTGCGACGCCCAGTGCACTTACGACAACGTCATCATGGCCGATCCAGATGACGCCAACATCGCCTATGCGGCCGGCCAGTTTGACTATGCCAATGAGCGTGGCGGAATCTACCGGACGACCGACGGCGGCACGACCTGGGTGGATCTGGGCTATTTCCAGCACCCGGACTTCCATGCCATGGCGATCCGCAAGGATGACCCGAAGCAGGTTGTGATCGGCAACGACGGCGGGGTGTGGTATTCCACCAATCGGGGCGGCCGTCCATCCGGTAGCGATCCGTATTCGGCAGTTGACTGGATCAGCATGAATGGCGTGGTCAATACGACGACCTACGGTTTGATCAAGGCGACGGGCCTCCAGATCGCCCAGTTCACCAGCATCCAGCAGAATCCAAGCATTCCTGGCCGTCTCTACGGCGGCACACAGGACAATGGAACATTGCGCAAGTCATCCGCGGCCGGCGCGGCCGGAGGGCGATGGTTTGACGTGCCAAGCGGCGATGGCGGCCAGACACTGGTTGACCCGACGGCCGCCCAATACGTGTATGGCACTTATTATGGAATCAGCCCATATCGCTATAGCGATGGTCTCGGCCTGACTTCGCCGATTGTCGGCAATACCAGTGGCGTCTTTATTCGATCGGGTCTCGACACGACCGACCGGTCGGACTTCTATATTCCGTGGGTGCTCGACCCGGGCAACTACCAGCGCCTGTATCTCGGCACCTACCGCCTGTACCGGACGAATAACCAGGGCACGTCGTGGACGCCCATTTCGGGCGATCTCACCGGCGGATGCGCCGGAACGGCCCAAAATGGCGCGCGCGGCTGCATGATTGGCGCAATTGGCGTGACCGCGGGCGCGCCCGCCGTCTACGTCGGCACCTTGGACGGGTATGTGTGGCTGAGCAAGAACGCCGACGCGGCGACTCCGGATTGGACGCGCGCGAACACTTCAACGCTGCCCCTCCGGCCCGTGGCGTCGATCGCGGTCGATCGCTCGAATTACCGGGTCGCCTATGTGGCCTACAACGGTTACAACAGCGCGACGCCGGGTTTCCCTGGCCACCTGTTCAAGACGACGGATGCTGGCGCAACCTGGACAAACGTGTCAGGAAATCTGCCCGATGTACCGCTGAATTCCATTGTGCTTGATCCGGCCGATGGAAAGACACTGTACGGCGGAACCGATGTGGGCCCGCTGATGAGCCACGACGGTGGCGCGACCTGGATGGCGCTTGGGACCGGCCACCCGACCGTCACCGACTGGCAGCTCGACTTCAACCCGTTTACCCGCCGCATCGCGGCGGGCACTCACGGGCGCGGGGCCTATCAGATCGCCGACAACCAGGCGGCCCCGGCCCTCCAGATTCGGAAATCCTACAACGGCCTGCCGATCGGGCCAGGCACCGCCATCGTGTATTCCGTGACGGTTCAGAACTGGGGCAACCAGGCCGCGACGAACGTTGTCATCATGGATCCCGTGCCGGCAAATACGTCCTTTGCGGCTGCGAGCTCAGGGGGCGGGCTGGTCGGAAGCTCAGTCGTGTGGATTGTTCCGAACTTGCCCCCTGCCACTGTCGTGAATGCCACGTATGGCAGCATTGCCCCGGGCCAGGTCGTCGTGACCTATTCAACGGTGATCACCACAGGCGCCGGATTGAGCGCGGGCTCGATCATCACCAATGACGGCCTGGCGGCGACCTCTTCCGAGGGCAGCAACATCAAGGGCAGCCCATATCTGGTTAAGATCTCCGCACCGTACGGGCTTGCAGTTACCCCGGCCAAACAGGCTGACGGGACGAATCCGGGCCGCCAGATTTCATACACCTTCAACGTCCAGAACCTGGGCTACGCCACCGACAGCTATAGCCTTACGTTGTCAGCCAATACGTGGCCGTCGGAACTGGTGGATGGAGCAGGCGCGCCGGTGAGCCAGCTCATTAGCGTCCCGATTGGCGCCAGTGCGCCATTCAACGTTCGGGTTACAGTCCCGTTAGCGCCTCCGAATGGCGCGTTTGACGTGGTTACGGTCACGGTTACCTCAATGGCGTCGCCGACGCTTAGTGCCGCGGCCAGCGCTACGACAACGTCAGTCCGGGTGCCCATCCTTTTGGTTGATAACGACAACCGATTGCCCGACACCCAGAGCTACTATCAGTCCGCATTGAACACGGGCGGCTTCAGCTACGACTACTGGGATCTCCGCGCAACAGCGACCCAGGGCTCAGGATTGCCCCAGAACTACATAAACGCGTACGCCTGTATCGTGTGGTTTACCGGCAACAGCTATCCCGCACCGGTTGCCCCTTACGAAGCCAGGCTGGCGACCTTCCTGCAGCAAGGTGGAAAGGGTTTGATCATGGCAGGCCAGGATATTCTCGATGGATCAGCGGGCAGTAGCGCTTTCGTAAAAGCATATCTCTTCACAAATTGGGACGGCACCGAGCGCCAGAATGACATCGCCACCGCAAACTGGACGGCCGTTCCGACGAATACTGTGTTTGGCGCGATGACCGACGTGTATTCACATAACGTTTCGGTACTATATGACCAGTACTCTGACAATATCGATATCCTTGCGCCGGCCGAGCCGGCATGGCGGGACAGTTCCGGCGGAATCGCCGGGCTCACCGCCGTGTCAACGACACTCGCCGGAAAGAACTTCAAGACTGCCTTTGTCGCATTCCCGGTTGAAGCCTTTGGCATTGCCGCTGAAAAGGCCGATTGGATGGCCCGGGCGGTTGCATTCGCCTGTCCGCCGACACAGAGGGCCTATCTGCCCGTGATCTATCGCGATCCGTCGATCCCGACGCCAACGCCCACGAGTACGCCGACGGCGACACCGACGGCGACCGAGACGCCGATCCCGCCAACGGCGACGAATACACCAATTCCGCCGACTGTAACCGAAACACCGACCGCCACTCAAACACCGACGGCTACCGAAACCGGCACACCGGTACCGAGCCCGACCCCGACGGATACACCGACGGTGACGCCTACGCCAATCGCAAGCGATACCCCCACGGCCACGCCTACACCATCCGCGACAGCCACGGCTGTGCCATAAGATTCATACGGAAAGCTTCACTTGAAGACAGGCGCGGCATCCCGTTGGCTGCCGCGCCAGTTTTTAGAACGGGTTCACTTTTGCGAATGATTCGGCGGTTGTTCCTTGCGAGCGGTCTTGTGGTTGGGCTGTCACTCTGCGCCTGCGCGTCAGGTAACTCCGGGGTGGCGCCAAGCGCTAGCCGGCCATCGGAATCCCCGGTCGCGGCCCCCCGCGCCACAGTGGGGGCGCCGAACCCCGGCGCAACCCCCATGAAAGACGACATGCCCAAAGACCCGCCGCGGGCGTCCAGCCTGCAGGCCGAGCCGGCCGACTACGAGACCGCCGCGCCCGCCATTGAAGCGGCGCTAAAGAAACTCATCGAGTCGCTCGGCGCCAAACCTACCGATGTGGAGGTCATAAAGGTGGAGAAAGTGCGTTGGCCAGAGTCCACGTTTCCGCGCGCGAACGGGGCGACGCCGCGGCCGGACTTCTTCGTGCAGGGCTATCGGATGCAGTTCCTGGTGATCGACATGGCGTATGAGGGTCGGACCGATTTGACCGGGGGCCGGATCGTATTTGCGCCGATCAATTAGGCGGAAACTGGCTTGACCCGCGCTCCGGCTCGTGTATAATCGTTGCGTTCACGGGGCAGTATTGGCTGCTTCACGAAAGTCGCCGACGTAGCTCAGCTGGTAGAGCACACGACTGAAAATCGTGGGGTCAACAGTTCAATCC
>JBKJQK010000089.1:0-3942 GCA_046594095.1 Anaerolineae bacterium
CTCCTCGTTTGACGCTGTCGGTCTGCCGGGATTTCAGTTCGTGCAGGACCGGCTGGAGTACAACGCGCGGACGCACCACTCGAACATGGACACCTACGACCGCGTCCAGCGTGACGACCTCATCCAGCAGTCGACGGTGTCGGCGGTGTTCGCCTACAACGCGGCGATGCGCGACGGGAAGCTGCCCAGGAAGGCGCTGCCGCGCCCGACCGGACGCGCCAGCGCCGCGGAGCGCTGAGACCGACGCGCGATCACGCCTCGTCGGTGCCCTTGTCGGACAGCAGCCGCAATGCCGCGGTCGCGGCCTTGTGAATCTCCTGATAGTCAGCGCGGCGCGGATCGTCGTGCCCGGCGTCCTGAAGCAATAGCTCCGTGAAGCCGAGGATGATCGCCAGGTGATTCCTGATCGCGTGTCCGAGGTCGGGGGCGTCCATGGTGGGGCTCGCGCGAGCCTCCCTCATGCTATCGACCCGCGGGCGGTATCGCTAGCGGTCTTTGTCTGACATCAGCGGACTCCGCCATGTCAGTGTTCGTCTGACACCGCCAAAAATCTTGGGAGTTTCGTTGCCCGTGCCCGACGTTCCGGCGCACCGCCTCCTGACGAGGGGCTTCGCGAGCGTCTCTGTGCCGCGGTACAAAGTGGGAAACAACGTCGGGTACGTGCCGGAGCCACCGCCGCACACGCGCGGCGGCCGAAGAGCACGACCCCTTGCCAGCGTGGCGGTCGAGCTTCGGCAGTTTTCGTCCTCGTGAGTCCATCCGGTCTGCCGCAGCATCGTTTCGCCCGGCTCGCGGCCCGCTGGATCTGGCGTATCGTTCTTGATTGACGGTCGTCACGGCCGTGATGCACCTGTTGCCGTCTAAATGTCCGACGGCCGCACTCACGTGGCCGAGGAGGTGTCATGCGGGCTTCTCTCTTCACACTCGTCGCGTTCATCCTTGCAGCATCCCCCGTGGGAGCGCAGGACCGGCAAACCATTGAAGTCGCACCGTATGTGGCGGTCGGGTCGGCCGGGGCATCACCCGTCGGCGTCACCGTCACGTTCCCTGTCACATCGACCCTCAGTGCCGAGACAGATGTGGCATATCGGCGTGGCGAGGGCATCCATGCGCTCAGTACGAGCGTCAGCCTCTTGTATTTCCTTCCGCGCGTCGGCCAAGCGGCACCGTACGTCGCCGGCGGACTCGGCCTATCGCAGTACGGGTCGCCCGTTTTCTCCTCTAACGGTCCTCCGATCGGCAGCCAAACACGTCTGGCCGTGACACTGAATACGGGAGGCGGTCTCAAGATACCGGTGAAAGAAAAGCTGGACCTGCGAACGGATGTCCGGTATTACAAATCCTTTGGCCGCGAGGGATCGGAGGCGTTTCGCGTGGCTCAAGGCATCTCCTTCGATGCCGGAAAGCGGTAGAGTCCGACCTGCGTTGTAGTAGATTTAGCGGGTCAGCGAAGCTGGCCTGCTTTTCCTCGTGTACGTCGCTCACCGGTACGCGGCCTCGACCCCTCGCGCGCCCTGGCCAGCAAGTTCCGCAAATTACCGGAGCGCCGGGCGCCATAATCTCGTCGAGCTTGGGACGTGAAAATAGCCGAAACTCACTCTCGAGCGCTCGCTCTGCAGGTGCGCGCCCCATGGATCAACCGTTATCGTCCCTGGTCAACTGAGACGTGTTGCTACTGAAGGACCGAGACGTTGCGAAGAACGATGCGTGTTGCGGCATCTGGGTTGGTGGCCGCATCTGGTCTCAGTGGGCGACTGCGTTTCATTGCGGTTGGCACAGTAGTAGTCGTTTTGGGTGGCGTCGGCTGCGGCAATACTACGGGGCCGACGCCGCCCTCGGGACTGCCGACGGGATGTGGTCTGGGTCCAATAGCGGTCGTCACCACCGGGCCGGAACCGTGCCTGACGGTTGCGCCTCGATGTCCGGCTCGCCGCCCTTCCACCGCACAGACGCTGGTGTGGATTGGCACATGCTCGTTTCGGGGTCGTGACGCTGGCTGTGAACCCATCCAACTACCTGGATGCCCGCGAGATTCGAAGATAGTCGCTCTCCGTTTGACTAATCTGAATCGCGACGACTCCCGTCCTTGCCTGGCGGGGGGCGAAATGCACATCGATGCGCGGGCCACTTCCGAGGGAGGCGCAAGGCTCCTATGGGACGCGCAGGAGTTTGACCCGGTTACGTGCGACCGCATTGGAGCAGAAATGGAGGGTGAGGCGGTGCTGGAGGGTCCGTGCTGCAGTAAGGTGATCGATGTGTATTTCCCCGTTGGTGATTTCACCATGAGGACCGTCATCCGCACGGACTGGCAGCCATGATCCGGGCCTTCGTTCCGGTCGTTTCCCCTTACAGAACGTTCGGTTTCCGACGAAGTGTCGCGGCAGGAGTTCTGCGCGCGCCTGAACGAAAAAGTCGGCGGGCTTGGCGGATGTTCCACGGCCTGGATAGCCCTTCGGGCTGCGGCGCTTCGTCGTCGGTAAGATTATCTCTTCGTCGTCCCACCGGGTCGACGATGGCGGATGCCGCTGTGTGATGTATCGCCGTGGCGGGTCGGCGGGTTGCATACTGGATGAGGCGCTAATGACGTCTTGGGAGTTCTGCAGCTCGGCACTGGCGTTTTGCGCCGGAGGGACGTGGGGCGCCACGTGGCTGTGCGTCGAGACGTGGGGATATCGTGCGTGCGGCATGTCGTTTGGCGTCGGGATGATCCGGTCAGTCGGTGGGTGGTTCCAGAGCTGCCGGGCCGGCGGCTATTGGTGAGGGGGACCACATGTCCAAGAATACGAAAGTGGGACTCGCCACCGCCTTCGCCATCGTATTCGTCGGCCTGTCGGTTGACTACTTTCCGCCGACGCGATTCGGGTTTGCTCTGTCAACGGTGCTCTTTGTGTTGGCGGCCTACCCGGTCTATCGGACGCTTGAGATCGGACCTGACCGAACCTATGTTCTGGGAGCGATTGCGTTCGTTCCCGTGGTGATGGTCACACACGAGCTGAAACAGTTTTTGCCCGTGCCATTTATCCGCTATTCGGCGGCAGTGATGGTTGCCGGGTCGTTCGCGGTATTCATCGACCGTTTCTTAAGACCCCGAGAGCGGTAATCGCCGCTCCAGCGTGACATCCACGGTGGCGACGACTGGCCGCTTGTCTGGACGGCGGCCACTCGCGCATCACAGGCCGCGGGGTAAGATTTACAGAAGCTAGGAGGTGTGTATGAAACGATCAACTCTCGTTGCCATCTGCGTGGCGGGACTCACCATCATGGTTCTCTCGGCGGCGAGCCACGCCACGGCTCGAGCCGGAGAACGGGCTCAGGCATCAACCGGAAGAGTCGTGAAGTACGCCTACGTGGTGCTGGGAAATCAGGGTGCGGAGATTTGCTATGCCGAGCCGCAAGGGTGCCGGATCGATCGGATCACCGCTCTGCCCGTGCGCGTCAAGGACCCGTCGGTGGCCGCCGTTGACGGGAACGCGACCTCTCGCAATGCCATGGTCAAGGCCGTGACGATCCTCGGCGACGCCGGCTGGGAGATGATCGGACCTGGCCAGGCCTACGGCCATGCCGGATCGGAGCCGGCCGTTCACTTCAGGCTTCTACGGTAGCCATCAGTCCCTCCTGGACGACCCTGTCGGGTCAGTCTAAACGCCTGTCCAGGAAAATCGGGAGCGCTGTACGCGCTCGTAGCTGATACTTCCGCGTCTTCCGCGTCGTTACCTGCCCGCGGCCATGGACCCGAGGAACTCGGCGTTGTTCTTGGTCTTGCCCATCTTGGAGAGCAGCAGCTCCATGCCCTCGACGGGCGACAGCGGCGTGAGCACTTTGCGGAGCACCCACACGCGGTTGAGGTCTTCCTTCACGATCAGCAGTTCCTCCTTGCGGGTGCCGCTCTTCTGGATGTCGATGGCGGGGAACACGCGGCGATCCGCCAGCTTGCGATCGAGG
>JBKJQK010000176.1:0-6103 GCA_046594095.1 Anaerolineae bacterium
CCCAGCGCTCGAGAATCATCGGCGAGCGGGGATCTCCGTGGGTCTGGATTTCGGGCGTGTCCTCGAGCGGCTTCTTGCTTCCCACCAGGGTCATGACAAGGTTGGTGAATAGCAGGATCACGCTGATGAGCAGAATGACCCCACTCACGGCCGCGCCGTTCAGCCAGAATTTGGCAGCCTCGGTCAGGAACGGCGAGATCCCGGTCAGCGAGCGGCGCGGCACGCCGTTCAGGCCGGCCTCGGCCATGGTGTGGCCGAACAAGAGCATGCCCAGCCCCCAGGTGCAGACCTGGACCAGGGCCATCTTCTTGCACCACAAAGCCCGGCCGCGGATCATTGGGATGACCCAGTAGCCGATTCCGATGTAGGTCAGCGCGACGATGCCTCCCACGGTTTGGTGGAAATGGCCGGGCACCCACGAGGTGTTGTGGACCGTAATATTGAGTTGAGCCGAGGCCTGGATCAGGCCGCTGAACCCGCCAAAGACGAACAGGATCAGGCCGAGCAGTTGGGCCGCAACCACCGGATTCGTCCACTTCTGGGTGAACATCCATCCGAATAAGCCCTTGCCGCCCCGTGCCCGGCCGGCCGCCTCGAGCGACGCGCCGATGTTGAAGGCGGTCATGAAGCTCGGGATGGACACCAGCAGGGTGAAGAAGGTGTGAATCGCCTTGCTTACTTCACTCACGCCGGGGTCCGCGAACAGATGATGCACGCCAGTGGGCAGGGCAAGAATCATCAGCATGAGGGAAGCGACCCGCGCCAACGGATCGCTGAAGAGTTTTCCGCCCGCCTGCTTCGGCAGCAGGGTGTACAGGCTGATATAGGCCGGGATCAGCCAGTAATAGACGAGTGGATGGCCGAAGAACCAGAACAGGATGCGCGAGAGCTGCGGGTGTCCGTCCGGGTGATCAGGCCGAGCGAGGCTGGCAGTAGCAGGACCACCACTTCAACAGCCACGCCGACGCAGGCGACGATGAACATCCAGTGGTTGGCCACGGCCGCGAACACCGCAAGGGGCAGGCGCTCGCCCTTGTGTTCGCGGCGCCACTGATTCGCCGTCACGATTACGTTGGCGGCCGTGATCCAGCTGCCCAGGATCAGCAGCACAAGGCAGATGTAAAACAGCGGCGGCGCGATCAGAGGCGGATAGAAGGTGTAGAGCACGGCGCTGCGCTGTGGGTCCGTCACCAGCACATAAAGCATCATGATCAGGCCGGCGAGCATCGACACAAAGCCGCCCCAGGCCAGGGGCAGGCTCCACAGCTTGCGCTGGAGCGAGCGCCCGACCATGAAATAGCTGAAACCTGAGATGAAAATAAAGGTGAAGAAGAGCGCGTTGAGGGTGCCGTGGGCGGTCAGTGCCTGGTAGTAGTAGCTGAAGATCGGGATAGTCGCGTCGGGGAAGGCCTCGACAAAACCGGGCGCCCGACGGAAAGCCTGGAAGGGCCCCATCAGCGCGCCAATGGCGAGCGCCGAGAACGCGGTGATCATGTGGGCGCCGACGAGCCAGCGCCCATCGCGCAACATGCCGACCTTCGGGATCACCATGGCCGGGATAGAAACAGGCATTTGTTGTTTCGCTTGCATGGGGCGCCATGATGGCTATTTCACGACGACCGAGCCATACATGACTTGATGGCCGGCCCCGCAATAGTGATTGCAGATAATCCGGAACTCGCCCGGCTGAAAGAAGGTTACGGTCGCGCGGGCGATTTGCCCCGGCACGACCTCGAGGTTGATACTGTGGTCCTCGATGTAGAACCCGTGGTTGACATCGAGGCTAGTGACGTATAACGTCACTTCGGAACCGCGCGGTATCTTGATTTGCGGGGGCACGCCCTGAGGCCCGCCGTCCTTGCCCGCGTCGAAACTCCACATCTTGGCCGTCATGTAGACGTCGTAGCGGCCGTCGCCGACGGACTTGACGCCAAGGTTGCTGAACGGCGTCCCGGCGAGGTTGTTCGGATCAATCCTGGCAACCGGGGACGGCAGCCAAATCCCGAAAAGCAAGAGGCCCGCCGCCATGGTCGCGGCAAACACCCCTAACGCCACCCCCACCGCGCTCAGCCATGCGCGCTCAAAACGATCGATATGCATGATGAGTCCTCCGCGGCTAGCCCGCGATACCCCGATCGATAACGGTGATGTACCACAGGTAGGCCCAATAAACGAGGTGCCCAGCGAGCATCAGGAACAGGAAGACCGTCGCCCTGCGCGGGGTGACCTTGTCTTCCTGCCCATCCCCGGCGTTGACGGGATCGGTTGGCGTATCCGACATGCGTATTCCTCCAGAAAATGACTCTAATGGCGAGCGCTACAACAAGTAGTCAGCATTTCGATGGTCCGCGCCCTCCACCTGGGTGCGGGATGACTGGCCATAGCCAGGCGGGTTACCCAACTGGCTATGGCCAGTGGGCTAGCGAAAACTACTCACTTGGGGGGCGCGCCCAAACGCACATGGGCTTATCTTTGACGAAATCAGGAGGCTACTACGCCATGACAAACTATCAGGTGCTCGATTGGATGACTCCCAATCCTGTGACGATCACCCCAAAGACGACCTTGCCCGAAGCGCATCGCTTGATGAAGGAGCGCAAAATTCGCCGCCTGCCTGTGGTTGAGGACGGGCGCTTGGTCGGTATCGTGACCCTTGGCGACGTCCGTGAAGCCGAGCCGTCGGCGGCGACCTCGCTAAGCGTTTGGGAGCTCAATTATCTCCTCGACACGCTCAGCATCGACAAGATCATGCGGCGCAATGTCCTGACGGTGTCGCCCCACACCAGCATTCGTGACGCGGCCGCCATGATGCTGGCGCACAAAGTAAGCGGCCTGGTGGTGACTGACCACGACCGGCTCGTCGGCGTGATCACTGAATCGGACATCTTCCGGATGCTGGTTCGGGAAATGCTGCCTGAGACGACCAAGCCCTAGTCACCGCGTTTCGCTCTAAATGGCCCGGGCCGACCATGAGAGCAATCTCATGGATTGTTCATCGTGCCCGTGGCGCAAACCGAATAACATCTCTTCAGCGCTGCCCTGCCGGTGTTCCCATTTCCCCCTCCCCCTGGGGTCACCGGCAGGGCAGCGTTCCTGTTTTTCCAGCCTGACGTTCGTCTGCTCCCCAACGGTCCGAGACGGCCGGTTCCCGGGCCGCCTTTGGAATAGCAAACAGCGGACGGTTTACCGTCCGCTGTCGTATTCGCGCTTGCGCGCGCTCTTATTTTCTAACTCGCTACTGGCCTGAACTTGCCACCGCTGCGACAGCTTCTTTGGCCCTGGCTTCCGGTCCCTTCCAGGGCACGCCCACGAAGCGGAGCAGGAAGTAGTCCGCGCCAATGTAGCCGGCGACCTTCCAGGCCAGGGCCAGGAAGACGGCCAGGCCCAGGAGCAAGCCATTGCTGCTGGCCGTGCCGGCCATGATGAAGTTCCAGTTCATGAACCCGCCGAAGAAGGCGGCGATGCCGACGAAAGCGCCAATCACAAGGGCGATGCCAACAATGAGCTCGCCGTAGGCGACCAGCGGGCCGAACCAGGTATAGCTCTGGCTGTCCAGAAGGCCCTTAATGAAGTCACGATACCAGTCGAAGGTGATCGGAGGCTTGCCGGTCGCCGGGATCGCCGACATGTTCGTCCAGCTGCCCTTCAGGGCCGAGCCAGTCATCCAGGCGTCGACGCCCACCTTGTGAGACGCCGCGTCGATCCACTGCAGACCCAACCAGATTCGGAGGGGCAACCACAACCAGGCGGCCCGGGTGTCCGAGAACAGGAACTTCGCGATGGGCGGTTCCTCAACGATTCGACCTTTGCTGACCGGGGGATTTAGTTTTGCCATTTTGATTATTCCTCGCTGGTAAGACTGTATCCTGTGGAATCCCAGACACAACCCACAGGCGGCTAGTTTTTGACTGGCCAGTTGGCTAGTTAAGCGGCCGGTGCTTTCGGTTGGGCAATACCGGGCGGCGGTCATCCGGCTGCGTGGATGCGGCATTCCTCAGACCGGGAACCTCGTTTCTCCGAAGTCCCCGAAGTACCGCCAGGACTGATTCAGGCGGGTCGGTCTTGCTGACAAAGAGGTCGGCGCCCGCAGCCAGGGCGGCCCGCTCCGCCAGGACATAGGCGCTCATCGCCACGACTTTTGGGCTGGTATCGTCTTTTCGGAGTGTTGCGACCCCCGCCCTCGGATCGAAGCCAGGGAGTTCCCAGTCGATCATGACGATGGCGGGGCGCATCGTCGTGACCGCCTCAAACAGGTCGCGCGCGGTAACGACCGTGCCAACGGGCAGGAAATCGGGCTGGGCGCGCAGCAATTCCGTGAGAGCCTGCGCGACATCCGGGTGGTCATCGGCGATCAATACGCGCGACTGACCACTCGCCGGGCTGGTCGACTGCATGGAGGGAACTTTACGGCGGGGGTCCCGACTGTCCTCCGTCAAGTGGGTGGAATCTGACTGGCCAGTTGGCCATATGTCCGGTCGTCGTCGCTCTGGCTCAGGCCCGGGCGATGGGATAATCCTGACGCAAGGCACATGGAGATTTTCCCTGAGACCGCAACTTTGATCGCCCAGGTCGTCGGCGCGACCAGCGACGCAATCCTTGTCATTGATGCCGAGCAGCGCATCCTGTACGCTAATCCAGGGGCGGAACGCACCTTCGGCTATTCAGTGGACGAGCTGTTGGGCAAACCGATGACGATGCTCCTGCCCAGCCGGCACGTCGCCCGGCACGCCGAACATGTGCGCGGTTTCGGGCGCAGCGGCGAGACGTCGCGCCGGATGGGCGAGCGCCGGGATGTGGTGGGCTTGCGGCGCGACGGGGAAGAGTTTCCGGCTGAGGCCGGGATTACCCGGATTGACGGTCCGCCCGCACCCCGCTACGGCGTCATCTTGCGGGATGTCTCAGAGCGAATGCGGCGCGAGGACGAGCTCAGACTCAAGTCCAACCAGTTGGCGGTATTGTCGGAGCGGACTCGCCTGGCGCGTGATCTGCACGATGCCGTCACCCAGTCGCTTTTCTCGGCCAGTATCATGGCCGAGTTGCTCCCCCAGGCATGGGCGCGCGACCCGGCGGCGGGCCTCCGGCAGCTCCAGGATATCCGCCGGCTGAATCGGAGCGCCCTCGCCGAAATGCGCTCGCTCCTGGTGGAGTTGCGCCCAAGCGCAATTACCGAGAGCAAGCTCTCCGAACTGCTCATCCAGCTGGCCAATGCGTCGTCGTCGCGGCTGGGGATTGAGATTGAGGTGGCCGCCGAGGAGCAAACCCGACTTCCGGCCGATGTCCAGGTCGCCTTCTACCGAATTGCCCAGGAGTCGCTGCACAACGTGGCAAAGCATAGTCTGGCCAGCGAGGCAAGCATCCAGCTTAGCACGCGCGCCGGTGGAGGCCTCATGCTTGTGCACGATAATGGCCGAGGATTTGATCTGGATTCCGTGGCCGGCACGAGCTTTGGCCTGCGCATCATGCGCGAGCGGGCCGCCGAGATTGGAGCCAGCCTTGACATTGACACTGAGGTGGGCGCCGGAACCGACGTGATGCTGACCTGGGAGTGGAGAGAAAAATGATTCGCGTTCTTGTCGTCGACGACCATGTGATGGTCCGCAAAGGCCTGATCTCGCTGCTCGAGGCCTATGAGGACCTGACTCTGGCGGGAGAGGCTCCCGACGGGGAGCAGGCGATGCTGCTCTATGAGCACACCCGGCCTGATGTGGTCCTCATGGATATGGTCATGCCGCGCATGGACGGGATCGAGGCGATTCGCGGGATTCGGGCCCGCTATCCGGAAGCGCGTATCATCGCCCTTACCAGCTTTGACACAGATGATCTGGTCCAGCGCTCGCTGCAGGCCGGGGCCATGGGTTATTTGCTCAAGAACGCGACAGCGGAGGAGCTGGCCAAGGCGATCCGGTCCGCCCATGTTGGAAAGCGCACGCTTGGCCCCGAAGCCGCCGAGGCGCTGGTCCGTCACATGAATCGCCCGCCCGAGCCCGGCAGCGACCTCACCGATCGTGAGCGCCAGATTCTGGCCTTCATGGTGGACGGGCTAAACAACAACGAAATCTCCGTGCGGATGCATCTGAGCGCGTCGACGGTGAAGTTCCATGTC
>JBKJQK010000184.1:0-4762 GCA_046594095.1 Anaerolineae bacterium
CGCTGATGGCACGTGCGACTCCAATCGGCCAGGACTTCTGCCCGGCCCAACCCCCCATCGAGGGCAACGGCCGCTTCGTATTGCGCCTCAGCCTGGTCCCACTCGCCGCGGCGATGAAAGACGTTGCCCAGCTTGTGGGCGATTCGCCCGCGGGCAGGGCCGGCGGAAGCCAACCCAAATGCCGCCCGATAGGTCTGGGCGGCCAGGGCGTACTCGCCGTGAAGGGCCCGCAGATCGCCGATCGCCTCGCGCAGGAGGGCCTCGTCCGGGTGGCCCAGCTCGAGCGCGACGGTGTAGTGGGCGAGCGCGGCCGCGTTGGCGAACGCGCCCCGGGCGTGGTCGCCGGCCAACGCATAAAACCGAGCTGCATCGTCGGTGGCGCCAGCAGCCTGATAGTGACGGGCCGCCTGGCCGGCCAGTTCCCCTGCGCGTTTGCCGCGGGCCCGGCGGGCAATGGATTGCGCGATGCGCAAGTGCAGCAACCGGCGCCGGCCGAGCGGAATGCCTTCGTAGACAAGCTCGCGCAACTTGTCGTGGACGAAATCGCATAATTCGTCGCTGGAGCCGCGGACCATCCCGCGGGCGATCAGGGTCTCCAAGGCCGCGGCGGCTTCCTCGTCACTTCGTCCGCTCGCCTGCTCGGCAAGCGCCGCATCAAAAGAGCGTCCGAGCACGGCTGCGGCTTGCAGAACCTGCCGGCTGGTGTCATCCAGGGCATTCACCCGCGCCCGCAGCAGTTCTCGGACGTTTCCGGGCATGGGCCACGCGCTCCCCGGAGCCGCCGGGTTGTCGGCCAATGCGCGCAGGTACTCCGCCACCAGCAGCGGCACGCCCTCGCTTTCTTCGAACAGGCGCCGCCCCAGTCCATCGGCGGCGCGCGCCGGCGATGCGCCGCGAGCGAGCGCTTCGACCTGGGCCGGCGTCAAACGGCCGAGGACGAGATGAAGCGCTCGCCCGGCCCGCAGGGCTTCCGCCAGCGCCTGCCGCAGGCGCGTCACGTCGGCGCCCGCCTCATCACGCCAGGCGGTGATGAGCAGCACCCGCGTCCCGGCCAGCCGGCGCGAAAGATACGCGATCAGGTCGATCGAGGCGGCATCCGCCCAATGCAAGTCGTCCAACGCAAGGACGAGCACACCCCCGCCCGCGGCCGCGATCCACGCCTGGCGGGCAGCCTCAAACAGCCGGGCCTGAGCGCCGGCGCCGGCGGCGGTCGCGCCGGGGCCAAGCTCGGGCATGAGCCGGGCCAGCTCAATCCGC
The DNA here is from genome assembly GCA_046594095.1 of Anaerolineae bacterium. Taxonomy (GTDB): domain Bacteria; phylum Chloroflexota; class Anaerolineae; order J036; family Brachytrichaceae; genus Brachythrix. The sequence continues at coordinate 1,258 of JBKJQK010000184.1, forward strand.
CAGTGGGCGGGCAACCCGCCCAGCCGGGCGGCCAACGTTGACTCCTCAAATGCGGCCCGCAGCGCCTGGGTGACGGGCTCATGGGCGAGATCAGACTCGCCCTCGTGACAACCGATCTGGATGACGGCGTGGCCCCGTTGGCGCGCCAGAACTACGAAATCGTCCATCAGCCGGGACTTGCCGATCCCGGGCTCGCCCTCCAGCGCGATCCAATGCCCGTGAGCGGCCCAGGTCTCCAGAGCGCCGGCCAGGGCCGCCCCCTCGTGATCGCGCCCGGTGAGGGGCAGCACGCTCGCACCCGCAGGCGGAAGCGAAATCGCTGCCGCAGGAGCCGGCGCCGGGCGGTTCTCCTTGATCGCATCGTAGAGGGCGGTGGTCTCGGCCAGGGGCGGAACCCCGAGATCGGCCTCAAGAATGCGCTCGCACTCGCGGTATTGGCGGAGCGCCTCATCGCGGCGACCCGCGCGCCCGTAGAGACTCATGAGCCGGCGGTGGGCATCCTCGCGCAACGGATCGAGGGCCAACCAGCGCCGGGCGTAGGCGATGGCCTGGATCAGGTTGCCCCGCGCATCCTGAGCGCGAATGAGCGACTCCAGGCAATCCGCCAGCTCGGCCTGAACCTGATCGCGTTCGCGGGCCTGCCAGTCATCAAACTCGGCGCTGTCGCGCAGGCTGAAACCGGCCATGAAGGCATCCCGGCACAATTCGGCGGCCTCATGCAGGCTGGACTGTTGCGCCTCGCCCTGCGATGCCGCGGCCTGGACAAGCGCATGTCGAAATACGGCCAGATCGAATTGATCCGGCGGCAACGCGAGTGAGACCGTTTGGCGATCGGCGACCACGGCCTCGTCTCCTAGCGCCTTGCGAAGCGACGACAGCGCCCGGCGCAGGTCGCCGCTGGCGTGGGCGCCATCATGGTCCGGCCAGAGGAGGGCAGCCAGTGTATCGCGCGACACCGGCTTGCCCTGAACGGCCAGATAAGCCAACAGCGCCAGCACCTTGCGGGTCTCAAAGATGACGGCGATGCCGTCCCGCTCGACGCGCGGCGGGCCAAGCAGGCGCACAGTGACGGAGAGCATATCCGGGATTGTAGTCAGAAAGCGCCGAAAATCGTGAAATTCCACTTCGCGAACGGTGGACGATTGGACGTTAGGATAATGACAGCATGGCAGATCGCGACAAAGTCGTCATTGTGGGGTCCGGGCCGAATGGGTTGGCCGCCGCCATCACCCTGGCCCGGGCCGGCCGCCGAGTGCGGGTGATCGAGGCGTCGGACACGTTTGGCGGCGGATGCCGCAGCGAAGCGCTGACCCTGCCCGGCTTTGTCCATGACACCTGCTCAGCTATCCACCCGCTGGCGGTCGCATCGCCGTTCTTCCGGGAGATGCCCCTGGCCGAACACGGGGTGGAATGGATCTACCCGCCGGCGGCCTTCGCCCATCCCCTCGATGACGGAACAGCGGTCGTGGTCGAGCGCGACGTTGCGGTCACCGCGTCCAACCTCGGCCCGGATGGCGCCGCCTATCAGCGGTTGATTGGGCCCTACGTCCGCGACTTCACACCGCTCACCGACGAAACCCTGGGTCCGCTGCGCTTACCGCCCCGCCACCCCTTCGCCTTGGCCCGATTTGGCGCGCTCGCCGTGCTTCCAGCCGCCACCCTGACGAAGATCGCCTTTCGCGGCAAACGGGCCAGGGCGATGTTTGCGGGGGTGGCCGCCCACTCGATGTTGCCGCTCGAGGCGCCGGTCAGCGCCGCGTACGCGCTCGTGCTGGCGACCAGCGCGCACGCGGTGGGCTGGCCGATGGCGCGGGGCGGCTCACAGCGCATCGCAGACGCGCTGGTGGAAATCCTGCGCGGGCTGGGCGGCGAGGTCGAGACGGGCCGGCGGGTGACCTCGCTTGACGAGTTTCCGGATGCGCGGGCGATCCTGCTGGACTTCGGTCCGCGCCAACTTGCGTCGATGGCGGGTGAGCGTCTACCTGAGTCCTATCGCAGGCGCCTTGAGAAGTTCCGGTATGGGCCGGGCGTGTTCAAGATCGATTTCGCCCTGAATGGGCCGATCCCGTGGAAGGCGAAGGCGTGCGCCCGCGCCGCTACCGTGCACCTGGGCGGGACGCTCGAGGAGATTGCGGCCAGCGAGCGCGCGGCTTGGGGCGGCCAGCATTCCGAGCGGCCATTCGTTCTGCTCGTCCAGCCCAGCATGTTTGACCCGAGCCGGGCGCCGGCGGGCAAACACACCGCCTGGGCCTATTGCCACCTGCCCAACGGAAGCGCCAAAGACATGACCGGCGCGATCGAGGCTCAAATCGAGCGCTTCGCGCCGGGATTCCGCGATTGCGTGATCGCCCGGCATACCCGCGGGGCGGTCGAGATGGAGGCTTACAACCCAAACTATGTGGGCGGCGACATCATGGGCGGCGCGCAGGACATCTGGCAGACCTTCACCCGGCCCATGTTCAGTCTACGGCCCTACACCACACCATTGAAGGGGGTGTATTTGTGCTCGTCCTCGACCCCGCCGGGGGGCGGCGTGCACGGGATGTGCGGCTACCACGCGGCGAAGGTGGCGCTGCGGGAAATGGGATCTGGTCACGGAGCGACCGGCTGAAGGTAGCCGTGGGTTTCAATCCACGGCGAGCTGCAGGTACCAGAGGGCCTCGTCGATCGCTACGCAGCGTGATTTGGGGCTCGAGATCCGTGGGTTGAAACCCACGGCTACCCGAATGCCGTCGCTCCGCGACGGAGTTTCGTTGCTTGAAGGAGGAAGCATGGCATCACTGGGTCATCCTCAACGTGAAACCCCCCGTCACGCAAGATGGACTATCGGGCGATAACATGAGCGCAATGAGTACGCAGTTGCGTGGTCGCGGTTTAGCGCTCGCCCGCCTGGTCTGGCTCGCCGTAGTGGCAGTTGCGATCGCCGGCTATCTTGCCGGGCTGTTGGTCCGAGCCGGCGATCTGGCAAACATATGCGTTGAACCGGCCGAAGCTTGCGCGCAAAACCCGCCACGTCCAACGAGCGCGGACGCCGCGCTTCTGCAGACCAACAACCTGACGCTTGCCGGTTACTCGGCGCTGGAGACGGCCAAGCTGCTCGTCTTTTCCAGCATATGGTTCATTCTGGGCGGATTGGTTTTTGTCCGCGGCTCAGGCCAATGGGCCGCGCTTGCAACGGCATTTTTCCTTGCAACATGGGTGACCGGGGTCGATGGCATTGTCGACACGCTGGTCCGCGCTTACCCAATCGCGCAACTGCCCGCCCAGATCGTCGCTTTTCTTAGAGGCGTTGGCTTCTTATTGTTTGTAGCGCTATTCCCAAATGGGCGCTTTGTGCCCGGTTGGACGCGCTGGATTGTCGTCGCCGGCGCCATGATCGCGATTCCTCAGACCTTTTTCTCCCAGCGGCTCTCGGAGTTGACGTCGCTTCCATCACCCATCGTGTTTGCAAAGGAGGCTGTGACCTTTGTCCTCCTTCTTGCCGGCCAGATAATTCGATATCGAC
>JBKJQK010000338.1:0-3757 GCA_046594095.1 Anaerolineae bacterium
ATTGCCCGTGCTGCCTGAATTTCGAGATCAACGCCTGCTCACCCGCGCGCTCACGCACGCTTCATACGCCAACGAACATGGCAGCGAAGTTGCGCCGGAGTCGGCGGGCGCGGCCCCGGGCGACAACGAGCGCCTCGAGTTTCTGGGGGACGCGATCCTTGACTTTGTCGCTGGCGCGTGGCTCTTTGGCCGCTATCCCGAGTTTGACGAAGGGCGCCTGACCCGGCTCCGGGCGGCCCTGGTGCGGGCGACGAGCCTGGCCCGGTTCGCGGAGGATGCCGGGCTTCCGGGACTGCTTCGATTGGGGAAAGGAGAAGCCGAGGCCGGCCGGGCCCGCCCGAACATCCTGGCCGACGCGTTTGAAGCCCTGCTGGGCGCGCTGTATCTCGATCAAGGTCATGACGCGGTTCGAGCCTTTCTCGAGCCGATGCTTGAAGCCGCCATGCCGGCCATCCTGGCCGAAAACCTAGACCGCGACGCCAAGACCCGCTTGCAGGAATGGAGTCAGGCATATCTGGGAGTCACCCCGCGCTACAAGCTGGCTTCGACCGGCGGCCCCGACCATGCGCGCGTCTTTGTGGCCGAAGTCTGGCTGGGCGACATGTTGGCCGCGACCGGCCAGGGTCCGAGCAAGCAAGTGGCGGAGCAAATTGCCGCCCGCGAGGCCGTGGCGCGCGAGGACGCGCTAGCGCGCGAGTGGCTGGAGAAGAAGACGGAGCTGTGAGTGGTGGCGGTACGGGCGCACGGCCGGGCGCCCTGCTGACGCGCCCGGCGCGGGCCTCATCGAGGCGATCCGATCCCTCAGACCAACGGGATCCGCGCCGTTGAAACGGCGCGCAACATGAACGAAATCCCTGCGGGACTGGGCGCATCCCTACATCAGGAGCGGATCGGATCGAGCACCGCCGGCGCAAGCCTCATCGGGGCGATCCGATCCATCGGGCCACAAGGGACTCGCGCCGTTGAAACGGCGCGCAACATGAACGAAGTCCCTGCGGGACTCGCGGGCAAACGGAAGTCAGGAGGGGATCGGATCGCTTCGAGTAGCGCCAGCACGAGCGTAATCGAGGCGATCCGATCCCTCGGGCCCCAAGGGCAGAAGTGGCGTGACCCTACGGCCGATTCTGGTGAAGGAAAGGCCGGTTAGATTCACGACTACTGGCTCAAGCAGCCGATCACGTCGGTCTTTGTTGGGTGCTTGGCCGCCTGCAAGGCGATAACGTATTTGTCCGAGCGGGCGCGGGCTCAGGCGGCGTCATTTAGTTAACTTGTCAATTCCCATCGCACTGGACGCGCTATCACCCGGAACGTTTTCGCAGCAATTGTGTATATCAGGTGAGGTGAAACGCATGACGCCGACTCTGCAATCGTCATTCCCGCGAACGCGGGAATCCAGTGAAGAAGTCTCGATCTGGATAGCTGGGCGTGCCGAGCGTTCGCCGTCGGTTAGGGCGTATCGAGCATGGCTTGGGTGCGCGGCTCTTGCACTGGATTCCCGCGTTCGCGGGAATGACGAGCTACGTAAGCCACGCTGCCTACGTTGTGCGGCGCCGCTCATTCGTCTTGGCAAACATCGTCGCATCCGGCCGGATCGCGATCTGGATGACGCAAATGTAATTCTTGGACGCGCCCTAAGGCGGCGAAGGCGGTTACGGTTGAGCTGTGGTCTGACAGAAGCCGAGATAAACTTGGTGTTCCCGTGTTTTGTGGCTCAATAGCAACCCGTCACTTCTCTTATTGCGTTTGCGATTTCCATCGCTTCTTCTGTGTTGGTTAACCATACGGTTCGATCGGGTTTGCCATCGTAATAGCTCAAGATCACGCGGGAGTTAGAAGACAGAATGCCGTCACGCTTGACCAGACCGGCATGCAATCCAGAGATGATCGTGTCGCCTCCCGTGTTACTGGAAGTAGTTTTGATCACCGTTCTACCAAAGATAAAATCTTCACCGTGATCGATAAATACCTGGTTCGTGTCGTATACGGCCATTGGGTTGGGCCTCCTGTGTATTGCCGCGCAGACCTGCGTACCCAGCCGGGCTAGCCAGGCACGTCGGCGGGATTTGCGGAACAGCTAATCTTTGGTGTGAGCCTCCCCCGATTGAGTGGAGAGGTGGTTAAGACAGTCCGAAGACCGTCGCGAACTTCGTTGGGGTTTTGTAGCCCGACGGTGTGTGAATAGGTTGCCGATTGTAGAACACGTCGATATCGTCAACGAGATTCGTTTGTGCGATTTGGCGCGTCAGTTACGCATTTCGCCTTTGCGCTAGTTCAGCAGGCAACACGTGACCGCGAATCTGGGCAGCTCCCCAAATGCCCGTCATACAACCCGCCGAACCTCCGCCCCCAACCCCTGCGGATCGTGGCAGACCATGAACTCCCAGCGCCCGAGCTTGCCCCAGTTGTTCACCGCCGCGCACCAGCGCTGGGCGCCGGCATGCTTCTGCTCGGTGTCCTCGTGGAGCATCCCCTTGACCTCCAGCACGAGCATGCGCCCCGGCCGGACCTGGACGATGAAGTCGGGCAGATAGGACGGTGTCTGGCCGTAGTAGTCGTAGGGGATCGCGAACTCCAGATGCTCATTCCGGGCGTAACACTCGATCACCCCGGCCTGGGCCAGCAGCTCCAACTGGAACATCGCCGCCTGCTCCCAGCTCTGAGTGTCGCAGGCCACGTAGTTCAAATGGCTGTGGGCCGTCGCCTGGACCGGCTTGACCGTCTTGAAATGAACATCGGCCGTCGTCCCAATCGGCTTGGTCCGGTTCAGCCGGGGCAGTATCGGCGGGTCGCCCTGCGCGTCGTCGGGCTCGATCGCGCTGAGCAGCACGTCGACGATGCGCCGGGCGTAGACCTCCAGGCCAATCTCGGACTCGTGCGCGCCGTTGAGCTTGACGTTGGTCCGCACATACTTCTGGACGATCTGCAACTCCTGCGGGAATAGCGACGCCCGCGATTGCGCCCGGCCGCGCAGCTTGTTCTCGGTCAACCCGCGGACCACCTCGCGGGCGATCTCGAATTCGATCGTCTGGCGATGGGTGGCGCGGTAATAGGCGTCGCGGGTCTGGGTCTCGGTATCGAATCCGCCCGATGACGCGGCATGGCCAGTCTGATACGCCACCTGCGGGCGCACAAACACCGCCGTCGGCGTCTCGGCCGGGTTCACCCGGATCACCTCGGCTTTGTCCGCCCGGTAGCGGATCAGGTTGCGATTGAGGGCCACGGCGTAACCCTCAACGTTGGGGAAGCGGATCTCGAAACCGGCCCGCTCGGGCATGGCCAGCACTTCGTTCTGCGGCCTGTCCTCGGGCGCGCCGGCTTTCGTCTCGCGGCCCTTGAATGGGATCAGCGAGAACGGCACGCCGAAAATGTCGACATACTCGGGCGCCAGCAGCCCGGTCGCGGGGTCGACGGTGTAGTTCATCCGGCGCAGCCCGCGACCGACGACCTGCTCGCACAGGAGCTGGCTGCCAAACGCGCGCAGACCGAGGATGTTGGTGACGTTGTTGGCGTCCCAGCCCTCGTTCAGCATATTCACTGAGACCACGCAGCGCACGCGCTCGCCCGGCTCGCCGGGCTTGCCGACCGTCGCCACGATCTTGCGCAGCTCCTGGGCGGCGTCCTGGCGCGAGGCGCGCGGATCCTCGCTCTCGGCCTGAGCCAGCAGGTTCGAGTCGATCCGGATCGTTACATCTTGCCCGGCGACGTTGGACAGAAGCTCGGGGAAGACCTGGCCGGCGCCATAGCGCTTGGGTTGCTT
>JBKJQK010000353.1:0-6600 GCA_046594095.1 Anaerolineae bacterium
TTGTAGATCTCGTATACCGGCAGGGCAAATGCGCCCGAGGCCACGGCGGCCGCGCTTGCCATGGCCAAACCGGCGCCCAGCCGATTGCGCGCGATGACGGCCTGCCAGACCCGCGTATCGGCGAGGTGGCGGGTCGCGTAGGTGGGGCTACCGGCCCCGAGATAAATCAAGTCCGCGCCGAAGATGACCGGGGCGTGGACCGGGTCGTCGGCGCCTCCCGCGCCATCGCGGCGATGGGCGCCAATCTGGGAGAGCTTCGGGTTCAGATTCTGCAGCCGTTGCGCGAGGTAGGTCGCCACGCGGTTGAGCACATGATCGGCGTTGGGCTCAAACCCGGCCGGGGTTTCGAGCAGGGCGATTCGAATCGGAGCGGACTTGTCCCGCGCAAGCGCGTCATAGACAAGTCCCCCGCTTGGAGTCGTTTCGCCGGAACTGATGAGGGCAATGAGACCTGGTTTCATGGTAGGGATTGGCGTGGCATGACGGCGTTTTCTTGCCCGCCCTAGCCGGCGACGCTTGCCACGATCTGCTGCCCCTCCTCAGAGGCGATAAACTCACGGAAGCGGAGCTGGGCGCAGGTGCACGTGCGCAGCCGGTTGCGGGCGAGGAAGATCTGCCGGGAGACGTTGAGTCCCTTGACCTTGACCGCCTTGATCCGGCCGATCTTCAAATCGCGCAGGGCGGCAATGCGCGAGACGATCGATACGCCGTGTCCGGCTTCGACAGCGGTCTCAATGCCCTCGACACTGCCGAACTCCATCGAGATGCGCAAATCGCGCTCGGCGATCCCAAACTCGGCCAGATGCTCAAAGATGACCTGGCGGGTCGCCGCCCCGCTTTCGCGCAAAATCCAGTCCGCATCCTTAAGCTCCGCGGCCAGGATCTCGTCGCGGGCCGCCCATGGGTGGGCGGCGCTGACAATCAAGGCCAGCGCGTCAACCATCAGCGGCCAGCATTCCAGCTCCTTTCGCTTGCTGACAATGCTCAACACGCCGATATGAATCTGTTTGTCGATCAGGCGTTCTTCGGCAATTTGGCGGGTCATGACGTCAACGGTGAACTGAACGTCCGGGAAATGGCGGCGATAGGCGCCGACCAACAGGGGGAGGATGTATTTGCCCGGACTGGAGGTGCAGCCGATTGTCACGTGGCCTTTAACCTGACCCTGAGAAGCGCATAGGTCCTCTTCGATCCGCGCGGCAAGACCAATGAGTTCGCGCGCCATTGGCAGCAGCTCACGCCCGGCCTCCGTGAGGGCTATCCGCCGTCCGGTCCGCTGAAAGAGCTGGGTCTTCAACCGCTTCTCGAGCCCCTGGATCTGAAAACTAATCGCGGGCTGGCTCAAATGCAGGGCGCGCCCGGCAGCTGAGAAGTTCTCTTCTTCGGCTGCGGCCAGGAAAACCTGCATCTCGTGGACTTCAATCATGGGGGCACACTCGCTTGCGCTCGGCACATGCCGATCACCCGGGGTGGGGCAGCTTGTGCAGCGGACAATAATCTACACGCAGTCACCTTGTTGTCAGCTTATTTACACCGGCGTTCCTGATAAGAATTGGTTGGGCAATTGCATCAACAATTTGTATATGCAGGCGAAGCTAAATAGCTTGACATTATTAGACCTCGAGTATATCCTATTTGTGAAGAATTACACAAGTGTGCGCGACGGCTTGTTGGATGGCTACGGTGGAGCTTCGAATCGCGCAAATTGCGGCAAGGCAAGACATGAAAACAAGTGAGCGCAAGTTGTCCCGGCGCGGCTTTCTCAAGACCACAGCGGCGAGCGCAGGCGCACTGGCGTTCGTCGATCGCGCATTCTGGTCGATGACAGACGGGCTCGTGAAGCTGGGTGTGAAGCCGCCGTGGTTCAAGGGCGAGGCGCGGACTACATACAACTATTGCGACATCTGCCCGTTCCGGTGTGGAATCGTGGTCAAGAGCGTGGGGGGCCGCGTTTTCAAGATTGATGGGAATCCGAACGACCCCAAGAGCCGTGGCAAGCTATGCGCGCGCGGCCAGGCCGGGGTTTCATTTCTCTACGATCCTGATCGGATCAAACAACCCATGATCCGGGTGGGTGAGCGCGGCGAAGGTAAGTTCCGCAATGCGACCTGGGCAGAAGCCCTGGACTACGCCGCGAAGGGTCTCACGCAATTGCGGGACAAATATGGCCAGGAGTCGCTGGCCGTGTTTGGGCATACGTCCGGCGACTTTTGGTTCACCGACTACTTTGCCCAGGCGTTCGGGACGGTGAACGCGGCCAAACCCTCGGTGTCCATGTGCACCTCGCCGCGCGAGGAGGCCTCGATCCTGACCACTGGCCGCGCCATCGGCAATTACGAGCCAGTCGATTGGGACGCGGCAAAGTGCATTGTCCTGATGGGCACGCACATCGGCAAGGATGCCCGCAATACCCTGATGCAGGATTTGGCCAATGCCCGGGCGAACGGGGCCAGGCTCATCGTGATTGATCCGCGTTTCTCCTCGGCCGCGATGAAGGCCGACTACTGGCTCCAAATCAAACCCGGAACGGACACCGCCCTCTTGTTGGCCTGGATGAATGTGCTCATCTCGGAGCGCCTGATCGATACGGCCTTTATCGAGAAGTGGACGGTCGGCTTTGATCAGTTGGCCGCCCATGTCAAGTACCTCACTCCGGAATGGGCGGCCGCGATCACTGAACTACCCGCTGCGTTGATCCGCGCGTCGGCGCGCGCCCTGGGGGCCGCCCGGCCCAGTTCGGTGATTGTTCCGGGCCGGCACGTCATTTGGTACGGGAACGACACCCAGCGCATGCGGGCGGTCTACATGGTGATGGGCTTGCTCGGCTCGTATGGCCGTCCGGGCGGGCTGTATTTCAACAAGTCCCCGTTTATCGACGAGATTTCGCATCCGCCCTTCCTGGCCGCCAGCGCGGCCGGCGGATGTGGCTCGGCGCCTGGCGTGGAATCCGCTCCCCAACCGGGACCGACGGGGAAGACCCGCGCGGATGGCCTGCACGAGCGCTTCATGCGGGGCGGCACCGCCATCCAGGAACTCATCGAGCCGATGATCACCGGCAAGCCATACCCAATCAAAGGGTTGATCGTCTACGGGGTGAACCTTTTCCACATGCTCCCCAATCGGCCGCGAACAATTGAGGCCTTGAAGAACCTCGACTTCGTCATGGTCGTCGATACGCTGCCCCAGGATCACGTGGCCTGGGCTGATGTCGTCCTCCCCGAGTCGACCTACCTCGAGCGCTACGATGAGTTGTGGGGTTGCGGACACAGGCGCCGTATCTCACCATGCGTGAGCCGGCCATCGAGCCAATCCACAATACCAAGCCGGCCTGGTGGATGGTCCGCGAGCTTGGTCTCCGGCTTGGACTGGATGACTTCTTTAAGTGGGAGACGGCCGAGCAATACCTCAACACCCGCCTGAGCTCGATTGGCCTGAATCTCGACAAGCTGCGGGCGATGGGCGGTGTCACGAAGCAGCCTGGAAAGGCCTATCTGACCGACTTCGAAGCGGACAAGACCTCGCCGTTCACGACCCAGACCGAGAAGCTCGAGTTCTACTCCGATGCGCTCGAAAAGGCCGGGTTCGCGCCGCTGCCCGTGTATGAGCCCACCCCGGACGCGCCGGCCGGCTTCTTCCGCCTGCTCTATGGGCGGAGCCCCGTCCAAACATTCGCCCGCACCCAGAATACGCCGGTCCTTAACGCGATCATGTCCGAAAACGAAGTCTGGATCAATGATCAAGTCGCGGCTGGGCTGGGGATTAAGCAGGGCGATCGGGTCATGCTGGAGAACCAGGACGGGGCGAAGAGCGGCCCGATCAAGGTCAAGGCCACGCCCCGGTTTCGAAAGGACTGCGTTTACATGGCGCACGGATTTGGCCATGATTCGCCCGGCCTGACCCGCGCCCACAAGCGCGGCGCCAGCGACGCGGCGCTCCAGACCCGCTACAACCTTGACCCCATCAGCGGTGGCGCGGGTCTGAGGATCAACTTCGTGAAGTTGGGGAAGGTTGCAAAACATGACAACACGTCATGCGTTCTCCATCGATCTTGACCGATGCATCGGGTGCCAGGCTTGCGCGGTCGCCTGCAACACCGGCAACGAGATTCCCGATTACGACGCCTACATCAAGGTCACCGATATCGTCCGCGGCCAGGGCCCGGACATGTGGGGGACCTTCGCCCATCATCGTTGTTTTCATTGCGCCGACGCCCCATGTGTGGCCGTGTGCCCAACCGGGACGCTGACAAAATGGAACGGATCCACGGTTGTCGCGCCGGAGAAGTGCAGCGCTTGCGGATATTGCCAGGACGCATGCCCGTTCAAGGTGCCCCATCTGGTTGACAACCGTGTGTCCAAATGCAGCGCGTGCCTTGAATTGGTCAAGGAGGGCGTCACACCGTGGTGCGCCCGGACGTGCCCAAGCGCTGCAATCCAGTTCGGGGACCGGGACAAGGTCATCGCTGACGCGAAGGCGCGCCTGACCCACGTGAAGGCGCGCTTCCCCAACGCTCAGTTGTATGGGGAAACCCAGTTGGGCGGTCTCGGAATGATCATGCTTCTGTTGGACGCGCCGGCCGTGTATGGTCTCCCGGAGGATCCGCGCGCGCCGGCGGCCCTCGCGGCCTGGCAAGACGCGGTCCAGCCAGGATCAATCGGCCTGACCCTGAGCGCCCTCGTGGCGACCGGGCTGGCCTTCGTCATCGCCCGGCGCCAGCACCTGCGCGAGCGCGCCGAACCGGGTCCGGCGGACCTTTCGCCGTCGCTCAGCGCTTTGAGTGGCGAGGAGCAGAGAAGCCATGTATAACGCGCCCGATCGTCTCGTCCAACGTTATGCTCCCAAACAGCGGCTTGTCCACTGGGTTGGAGTCGGCACGTTTCTTGCGCTGTTGATCACCGGGATTGTCCTGATCGCCTCGCCGTTCGCGCCGCTGGCGGCTGGCGGCGTGTCCCGCTTTATCCACCGGATTGCGATCGCGCCGTTCCTGGTCCTGCCCATCGCGTTTGCGGTCTTTAACCCCCGCCAGGCGGGCGAACTGCTGCGCGAGTCGTTTACCTATACCCGCGACGACCTGCGCTGGTTCAAACACATGCCGGCCTACTTTCTGGGGCGGACCCGGGGCCTTCCCCCGCAGGGCCGGATCAATGCCGGGCAGAAGATCCACCATGCGGCGACGTTCCTTATGTTCAGCACGGTCGCCCTGTCCGGATTCGTCCTCATGCTGGGCAAGGGGCAATTGGGCCCCAATGGGCTGGCGATCGCGGCAATGGTCCACGACCTGTCGATGATGGGCCTGACCGTCCTCATGATCGGACACCTGTATTTCACCTTTGTATATGACGCGCTGTCGTCGATGGTCAGTGGATTCGTGAGCGAGCGGTATGCCCGGATGGAGCATGCCGAGTGGGTCGAGAAGCTGCCAGAGAACGCGTTTGTGATCAAGGAAAGCAAACTCAAGAAGTGAATTTCAGCCGGCCGGGCGAATCCGGCCGAGGCTGGATCGAATGAAAAAGTTCCCAGGAGAAGATGAAATGAATACCCGAAAGCACCCGTTTGTTGCGTCAATGCTCGTTTTGGCGAACCTGGCCACTGCCTGCGCGCAAGCCGCGCCGCCGACCGCAATTCCCGCCACGATCGCGCCGCAGCCCATCGTCGCGCCAACGATGGCGCCGGCCGCCTTAGATTTGAAGGGCACGTTCGACAAGTACCTCGCCGGCCTGCCCGACGGCTTTGGCGGGATCGCCCCCGCGGCGGTGAAGGACCAGATGGCGGCGACCAAAGTCTTTGTGCTGGACGTGCGCGAGCCGGCCGACATGGCCGGCGGCTTCATCGACGGCGCGACGAACATCCCGGTCCGCGCGCTGATGAAGAACCTGGACAAGCTCCCGGCCAAGGATCAGCCCATCATCGTGACCTGCGCGAGCGGGCACCGGGGCGCCTTCACCATGGCGGCCCTGCAGATGTTGGGTTACACCAATGTCAAGAGCATGTCCGGCGGTATGGCTGCCTGGAAGGTGGCAAACCTGCCAGTCAAGACGGACGGGAAGCCTCTCGATCTCGTCGGTGGAAAGGCGCCCGTTGTCGACAAGGACCTGCAGGCCGCGTTTGACAAGTGGTTCTCGGCGCTGCCCGATGGGTTTGGCACAATCGCGCCGGTGGCGGCCAAGGATCAGATGGCGGCGATCAAGACTTACACGCTCGACCTGCGTGAGCCCGGCGAAATTGCCACCACGCCGGCCATCGACGGCGCGGCGCTGGCGCCGGTGCGGGCGTTCCTGAAGACGGCCTCGCTGCCGGCTGACAAGACGGCCCCCACGATTGTTATCTGCGGGAGCGGGCATCGCAGCTCGATCAGCATGATGATGCTGCAGATGCTGGGCTACACCAATGTCAAGTCGTTGGCCGGTGGAATGACCGCCTGGAAAGCAGCGATCAAGTAGCCGACTTCCTCGAAATCGGGCCGTCGTAAAGCCATTCGGCGGCCTGACGAATCTCGGCCCGCGTTCCGGCAAGCCATTCCGGAACGCGGGCCGCGGCTCGTTTTCGGCTCAGGCCAGCGCTTTGCGCAGGCGGCGCCATTCGCGGCCGCGGATGCGCTCG
>JBKJQK010000433.1:0-3318 GCA_046594095.1 Anaerolineae bacterium
GATCACGCCCCCAGGCCGGGTGAGCGCGAGCGCCCATTTGAAATAGATGGGGTTCGAAGGTTTGTCGGCGTCGATGAAGGCAAAATCAAACGGGCCGTCGCCACTGGCCGCCAGCGCCTGCAGCGACTCGATCGCCCGCCCCACCCTGACCTCGGCCACACCGCGAAGTCCGGCCCGATCCAGGTTGGCCTGCGCAACCTCAGCATGCCGCGGGTCGATTTCGAGGCTGATGAGCCGGCCGCCCGCGGGAAGCGCCCGGGCCAGCCAGATCGTGCTGTATCCGGCCAGCGTGCCAATTTCGAGAATGAACCGCGCGCCCGCCATCCGGGCCATCAGATGCAACAGCTTGCCGTGGTTGGGGGACACGTTGATGGCCGGAATACCGGCCGCGTCGCTCGCGGCAAGAGTAGCCGTGAGCGCGGCATCGGGCGGCAAAAGGGCGTCGCGAATATAGTCGTCGACCCGGGTCCATTGCTCCAGCATCATCTCAGCTCCATTTATTCCGCCAACGCCGGATCAGGCGGCAGTGCTTCTGCCTCATCGGCGGCATGGGCGGGCACCCAGGCCCGAAAACCCGGACTAACGATCAGCAGGCCAAGCGCGAAGACCAGCATCAAGATGCCATTTAGCCGAATGGCGATCAACGGGCCCAACGCGTTGCCCAGCCAGCCCACCATCAGCGCGCCAACCGGCTGGGCACCCGACGAAACCATCTGCAGCACGCCCGCGAGCCGGGCGCGCATCCCGGCCGGGGACAGGAGCTGGGTGAGCGAGCCAACATTGGTCAGGATGACCGGGATGTTGATGCTGTAGCAGAAGATACCCAGAATGGTCAACGGGGCGGAGGTGAACGTCGAGGTAATCACCAGCCACAGTCCGGACCATGCCAGGGCGAGACAGAGCGCCACCCCAGCTCGCCGGGCATGCTGCAATTGCGGTCCCACGACCAAGGCGCCAATGAGCGCCCCTGCTCCGGATGCAGCCAGCATGTTGCCGACCAAATCCGGACCGCCCTGCAGGATCTGGTCGGCGATCGGGGCCGCAAGCTGCAGGCTCGAAAAGATGAACAACATGACCATCAACCGGCACACCAGCAAGTCAACCATTCGGGGTGAGCGCCGAATAAAACGCACCGAGTCGCCAAAGTCGGCTAGAGCGCTGCGCTGAGCGACATGGCGGGTCTGCTGGGCGCGCACGACGATCAGGCTGATGATGACCGCGGCAAAGCTCAGGCCATTCAACCCAAAGGCGGTTGCAGTGCCGAACAGGGCAATGACCTGCCCCGCCACGGCCGGCCCGACCAGCCGGGCGGTTTCGATGACCATGCCGTATATCGTGTAGGCCGAGCGGATCTCCGACATCCCGCTGAGATCGCCGATGAAAGCGGACTGGGCCGGAATCGTGAACGCGGCGCTCACCCCGAGAAGCGCCGACAGAAGCAGCACCGGCCAGACCTCGCGCACGCCGAGTACGACCAGGGCGGCGAGCGAGAATGCGAGAGTCATGTCCGCAATCTGGGTGATGACCAGGAGGCGCCGGCGATCCATGCGATCCGCCAGCGCGCTTGTGAGCGGGCCAAGCACGAGCATTGGAAGAAACGTAAGAGCCGCCGCCAGGCCAATAAAGCGCGAATCGCGCGTGAGCTCCCAAACGAGCCACTGCTGGGCTACCTGCTGCATAAACGTGCCGATCAGTGAAACGCCCTGACCGGCGAAATACAGGCTGAAGTTTCGGTTTTTGAGGGGCGAGAACGTTCCGGCAAATGAGGCGACAAGACGGGCCATGGAAGCGGCATTCTAACCGGCGCTGAACATCGAATGCCAAAGGCGCCTACCGCATGTCGCGCCGGGGACACCGCTGATCAGGAAGACCGTGGGGTGATTTTCATCTGGCATTGATTTGGATCGCACTTCCGGCACATAATTCGCTTGTAAGGGGCAGGTTCCTGACATTTGCCTGTTGACAGGATGAATGCGCAGCCTCATTGATGAGCTTCATCGCGACTTTTCGTAGTGGCGGGTGTTATTATCTTATGTCTGCCTGCGCCAAGTTGGGCAGAATCCCCAAACACTCCCCCAAACCGTATGTCGATCGTTAAAGAGAACCCCGTTAAGTCACTCCCGTTTACCAAGCAGCTCGGATTCCGCAAGGCCCTGTATGACCGGGTCGACGCGTATCTGAAAGCGAATAAACTCTCGCCGCGTGACGTGCCGGAAATGTATGTGAAGAGCGCCATCATCTTCACCTGGTGGCTCGGCACCTATCTGCTGATCATTCTTGGCGGGCTTCCGCCGGCGATCAACCTGGTCTTGTGCGTGGTATTTGGGCTGGCCGTGGCCGGAATGGGCTTCAACATCATGCACGACGCCATTCACGGCGGATACTCCAACAAGGCCTGGGTGAACAAGGTGCTTGGCTTCACCCTCGAATTGCTCGGTACCAGCACCCTGATCTGGCGCCAGAAGCACAATGTCTGGCATCACACCTATACCAACGTGGCCGGCATGGACGAGGATCTCGAGACCCAGGGCTTGCTCCGTTTCAGCCCCCATGACGCCTGGAAGCCAGCGTTTCGGTTCCAGCACCTCTATCTTCCGCTCGTGTATGGGTTGACGGCGTTTGGCTTCATTTCGCGCGACTTCAAGGTCTTCTTTACCGGAAAGTCGGATGACCATCACATTTATCCGAAGTTTCGCTTCTGGGACGCGGTTCAGTTCTGGGTCGGTAAGATCCTATTCTTCAGCCTGTATCTGGTCCTCCCGATGTTTGTCTTCCCATGGTGGCAGGTGCTGATCGGATTCTTCGTCATGATCTTCACCGTCGGGATCACCCTTGCGGTGATTTTCCAACTCGCGCACGTGATGGACGGGGCTGATTTTCCGGAGCCGACGGGCGACCCGCTTAAGATCGAGAACGAGTGGGCCGCCCACCAGATCCAGACGACGGTGGACTTTGCGCCCCGCAATAAGATCCTCAACTGGTATGCCGGCGGGCTGAACTTCCAGGTTGAGCATCACCTGTTCCCGCACATATGCCATGTCCGTTACCCGCAACTGGCCCCGATAGTCAAACAGACGTGCGAAGAGTTTGGCTTCAAGTATCTGGTCTACGACACGTGGACCGAGGCGCTTGCCAGCCACTGGCGCGCGCTTCGGCCCACGTGTCGTAGACGAGGTACTTGAATCCGAACTCCTCGCAGGTCTGCTTGACAATCGGGGCCAGTTGCGGATAACGGACATGGCAGATGTGCGGGAACAGGTGATGCTCAACCTGGAAGTTCAGCCCGCCGGCATACCAGTTGAGGATCTTATTGCGGGG
>JBKJQK010000454.1:0-12019 GCA_046594095.1 Anaerolineae bacterium
CGTCGTCGACAACACACTCGCCTCGCCTTATCTCTGCCGGCCGCTCGACTGGGGCGCCGACATCGTCGTCCATAGCGCCACCAAGTTCATCGGCGGGCATGGCACCAGCATCGGCGGCGTCATCGTCGACGGCGGTCGATTCCCCTGGGACAACGGCAAGTTCCCCGGCATGGTTGAACCCAGCCAGGGCTACCACGGCATCCGTTTCTTCGAGACCTTTGGCGACTTCGCCTGGATCATGAAGGCCCGTGTGGAGTCGCTTCGCGACATCGGTCCCGCGCTCAGCCCGTTCAATTCATTCCTGTTTTTGCAAGGGCTCGAGACGCTAGGCGTGCGGATGCAGCGGCATGTCGCAAACGCCCGGGCGGTGGCCGAATATCTGGCCGCCGACCCAAGGGTGGGGTGGGTAAGTTATCCATCGCTGCCCGGGAGCCCCAGCGCCGCCCTTGCAGCCAAGTATCTTCCGTTGGGCGCTGGGGCGGTCTTCACCTTTGGGCTAAAGGGCGGGTTTGAGGCGGCCAAGGCCTTTATCGGCCGTTTGCAGCTGTTCAGTCACCTGGCCAACGTCGGGGACGCCAAGTCGCTGGTCATTCACCCGGCCAGCACCACTCACGCCCAGCTCAGTGAAGCGGAGCAGGCGGCGGCCGGCATCGCGCCCGAGCTTGTGCGATTGTCAATCGGCCTCGAGGATCTCGACGACCTGCTGTGGGATCTTGACCGGGCCATGGGTGGGCGCGGGTAAGTCATGGCCAAACTCATCACCACCGCTGTTGAACGGCTCCAAATTCTGAGCGACTACAAGCGCATCGCCGTCGTCGGCCTCAGCGCCAACGCCTTTCGGCCCAGCCACTTTGCCGCGATCTACATGATCGCAGAGGGCTACGACATCATCCCGGTCAACCCGCGCGAGTCCGAGATTCTGGGCCGGTCTTGTTATCCATCGTTGCTAAAGCTGGCGGTGGCCCGGCCGAACAGCGTTGATATTGTGGACGTCTTCCGCAATCCCGCCGACGTCCCGCCCATCGTCGATGAGGCGATCGCCATCGGCGCCAAAGTGCTCTGGCTCCAACTCGGCGTCATCAACGAAGCGGCGGCGGAGAAGGCGATCGCGGGCGGCCTTGACGTTGTCATGGATCGCTGTGTCAAGATCGAGCACGCCCGCTTTTTTGGCGGGCTGAATTTGATCGGGCTGAACACCGGCGTGATCAGCGCCCGGCGCCTCAAACGGTGAGGGGTCTTCGCATGAGTATGAGCCTCAACCGTTTTTCCGTTCTCGCCGCGGCTGCGCTCGCGCTGGCGGGATCGTCGCTCCCAGTCCGCGCGACGCTGCCTGACCAGGCTCCGCCGCTGGCCCGTCTCGAGCCTGCATCCTGCGCGCAGATGCTTGCCCGCGGGACAACGGGGCCGCTCGACACACTCTTTCCAACGGACCTGACGGGGATTGAATGCGGTTTCGTCGCAGTGCCGCTCGAGCACGCCAAACCGGCCGGCCCGGTCATCAAACTCGCGATTGCAATTCTGCGCGCGAGGGACGCGGGTCGCGAGCCCGATCCCCTCGTCATGCTTCAGGGCGGGCCTGGCGGAGGCACGATTGACACCTATGCCGCGTCGATGGCAACCAGTGCGCTGCGCGCGCATCGCGATATCGTGCTGTTCGACCAGCGCGGCACTGGCAAGTCCCTGCCGGCCCTGAAGTGCGCCGAATCGATTGAGAATACGCGCGCTACCGCCGAGATTGTCCTCGACCACGACACGGCCCTGAAGCGCTACTGGGCGGCGACCCAGGCCTGCCGTGAGCGCCTCGTTCGCGAAGGTCAGAGTCTGTCGGCATATGACAGCCTCGAAAACGCGGCGGACATTGACAGCGTCCGCAGTGCCCTCGGTTATGAGAGAGTCAACCTGTATGGCGTCTCGTATGGCACGCTTCTGGCGCTGCATGCGATGCGGCTGCGGCCGGAGATATTGCGCTCGGTCATCCTCGATTCTGTTGTGCCGCCCCAGACCAACTTCGTCATTGAGGCGACTCGGGCCGAGAACCGGGCTCTGACCGAGCTGTTCGCCGCCTGCGCGGCCGCTGCGCGCTGCGCCTCCGACTATCCGGGTCTCGAGCAGATCTACCTCGCCCAGATCGAGCGGCTGGCCAGGGCGCCCGCCCGGGCCCGCATGGTCGATCCTGAGACTGGCCGTGCTTTCAATACAGTCATCGACGGCGATGCCTTCCGGGCGATCCTCTTTCAGTCGCTCTATTCCACCGAGCTCATCCCGCTGCTGCCTCAGCTCATCTTTGACGTGCGCGATGGAAACTTTGGCACGCTGGGCAATATCGGCGGCCTGTTTACCTTCGATCAGTCGGTCGCCAATGGGATGTACATGTCGGTGATCTGCGCCGAGGACGCGGACTTCAAGCCCGCCGATGCGGTCAGCCCAGAGTTGCGCCCGGCTCTTGCCCGCTATGCCGTCCAGGATGCTGCCGAGTTTCAGGCCGGTTGCCGCGCCTGGAACGTTGAACCGCTGCCGGGGTCGGTCGACGATCCCGTCGTCAGCGATCTCCCGACTCTGATCTTGAACGGTCGGTTTGACCCGATTACGCCGCCCCGCAATGGCGAGGATGTCGCCCGGACGCTGAAGCGGAGCTTTGTCTTCACCTTTCCGAACACCGGCCACGGCGCGCTTCAATCGGAGTCATGCGCGGCCGATATCGCCGGCGCCTTCCTGGACACGCCCGACATGCCGCCGGCCAGCGCGTGCCTCGGCGCGTTGTCGGCTCCCCGGTTTGTGGGGCGGGGCGAGCTGCTCCGAATCCCGATCTACGGCGAACTACTCACCGCGCCCGGCCAGGGCACCCGCCGCGAAGCTGAAGCGCTGGGAATTTCCCTGCTTGTCCTTCTGACCGGGCTCATTCTGCTTCCGCTTGGATGGCTGGCCCGCACGATCCTGAATCGTCACCACAGGAGCCTGAAGCCGCCCATTCTCGCGACCCTGATGCCGTGGGCGGTCGTCATCAACGCCATGGTGCTTCTGGCGTTCCTGACCGGCTTTCTCGTCGCCCCGATTGTGAACGGGACCGGAGGCGCGTATACGTTCCTGGCCGGCGTCGGAGCCGAGTACCGGTCCGTGTTTGTGCTCCCCTGGGTGTCGGCGACGCTCACCCTGGTTACGTTGGCGGGCACCGTGGGCGGTCTGGTCAGTCCGGCCTGGGGTGTCTTGCGCAAGATCTACCGCGGAACGCTTGCCCTGGCCTCGATCGCCGCCGTGATTGTGCTGATCGTGTGGGGCACGTTTAGCGTGCTCTTCCAGAACTAACCGAAGAGGGTTCATCCCATCAGAAAAGTCCAGCTAGAACAGGCCGACCACCCGCCCGTCGATCAGGTCGACCCGCTCAAAGGCCGGGTGGGCGCTCAAACCAGGCATGGTCCGCATGTCGCCGCACAACGGATAGAGAAAGCCCGCGCCGACGCTGGCCCGGATGTCCCGGACCGGCAGCCGGTAGCCCGACGGCGCGCCAAGCTTGGTTGGGTCGTGCGACATGCTCAGGTGAGTCTTGGCCATGCAAATCGGCAGGCGGTCGAAGCCGAGTTTGGTGAATTGCTCGATCTTGCGCTCGGCATCGGGCGCGTAGTCCACCCCGTCGGCGCCATAGATCTCGCGTGCGATGGTCCCGATCTTCTCTTTGATCGGAATGTCGAGCGGATACAAAAACTTGAATTCCGATGGTTTCTCGCACGCGGCCATGACGGCCTCGGCCAGCGCGACGCCGCCCGCGCCACCGTCCGCCCACACCGTCGAGAGATACGCGCCTTCGGCCCCTGCCTCACGCGAAATCCGCTCGATCAATGCAATTTCAGCCGGCGTGTCGGCCGAAAAGGCGTTGATGGCCACCACCACCGGAACCCCATACTTGCGGGCGTTGGCGATCTGGCGGGTCAGGTTCGCGCAGCCGCGCTCGAGCGCCGGCAGATTCTCCTGGGTCAGTTCCACCGGCAGCGCCTTCCCGGCCACGATCTTGCCAACTCCGCCGTGCATCTTGAGCGCCCGGACCGTGGCCACCATCACCACACAGTCCGGCGTGAGCCCGCTGTAGCGGCACTTGATGTCCATGAACTTTTCCATGCCCATGTCGGCCCCGAATCCGCTCTCGGTCACCACATAGTCGGCCAGCTTGAGCGCGAGCTGATCGGCCACGATGCTGCTGTTGCCGTGCGCGATGTTGGCGAATGGGCCAGCATGCACAAATACCGGCGACCCCTCCAGGGTCTGCATCAGCGTCGGCATCATCGCGTCCTTGAGCAGGACCGTCATCGCGCCGGCGACCTTGATCTGCTCGGCCGTGACCATGTTGCCCTCTTTGTCGAGGGCGACCACGATCTTGCCCAACCGCGTCCGGAGATCCTCCATTGAGGTGGCAAGGGCGAGGATTGCCATGACTTCAGAGGCGACGCTGATGTCGTAGCCCGTCGCGCGCGGGATGCCGTCCTGTGGCCCGCCCTGGCCGATCAGGATGGCCCGCAGGCTGCGATCGTTCATGTCGACCACCCGGCGCAGGCCGATGCTGTCGGCGTCGATGTTCAATTTGTTACCGTGGAACAGATGATTGTCGACCGCCGCGCACATTAGATTGTGGGCTGCGCTGACGGCGTGAATGTCACCTGTCAGGTGCAGGTTGAAGTCCTCCATCGGCACGACCTGGGCGTATCCGCCGCCGGCAGCGCCACCCTTGATCCCAAAGGTCGGGCCCATGCTCGGTTGCCGGATGCAGGTGAAGGTCTTGCGACCCAGTTTGTGCAACGCCTGGGCCAGGCCGATCGTGGTGGTTGTCTTCCCCTCCCCAAGTGGGGTGGGGGTGATGGCGGTGACGTCGACATAGTGACCGCTGGGCTTATCCTTCAGCCGGTCCCGCACATCGAGATGGACCTTGGCTTTCCGGCTGCCATAGTATTCAAGGTCGTCTTCGGTGAGACCGATGCTGGCCGCGATCTGACGAATGGGCAGGATCTCGGCGGCTTGGGCGATATCGAGGTCAGACGGAACGGGGCGAAGGATTTTGACAGGCATGTGGACGATCATACGTCCGGGCGCCATTGCGGTCACTGCCCTCCTGGCCAGTCGAAACTGCCCAACCTGCTAGTCTCTCGCCTGAGTCCACCTGAACTACCCGTGAGAGCCCAGGCCTCACGCTTGACGCGCTCGGCATTCTCAGTACAGTCATTCTGTTGGGGAGTAGCCTCCCGCATCGAGCGGGCCCGCCGGCCGTCAATACAGCAACCTGAGGTTGCTCGGTCCCGGGGAAGCTTTACGCTGTTGGCAAGACCATCACGACACACCTGCTTGTCGCGAAGGTCTATCTTTGCGACAAGCGCCTGAGGCTTCATGCAAAATCAAACCCACACCCAGAACGTTGAAACCGCGCTCGCCGATCTCGGCGTGACCGTCGATGCGGGATTAAGCCAGGTCGAGGCCGCTCGCCGCCTGGTTGAGCACGGTCCAAACTTGCTGGTGGAGAAGGGCGGACGATCGCCCTGGCGGATCCTGTGGGAGCAGTTCACCGCCACGATGGTCCTCATCCTCGTCGCGGCGGGCATGCTGTCCGTCCTGCTTGGCAAGGCCAACGAATCAATCTCAATCTTTGCGATCGTCATTCTCTTCGGTCTCCTGGGCTTCTTTCAGGAATACCGGGCGGAGCGGGCGATGGCCGCCCTCAAGCGGATGTCGGTGCCGATTGTCCGGGCCCGCCGCGACGGCGCGGTTCGAGAGCTGCCAGCCCGGGAACTGGTGCCCGGCGACATCGTCCTTCTGGAAGCCGGCAACGTTGTTCCAGCGGATATGCGCCTGGTCGATGCTGTCAATCTGCGCGTCCAGGAGTCGGCACTCACGGGCGAGTCCGAGGCCGTTGAGAAATTCACCCGTGCCCTGAGCGGTGAGATCTCCAACATCGGCGACCGGCGTAACCAGGCTTTTATGGGCACCGTCACCGCCTTTGGTCGCGGGACCGGGGTCGTGGTGGCCACCGGGATGAAAGCTGAGCTTGGCCGCATCGCCTCAATGATCCAAAACGCCAGTAACGCCCCCACGCCGCTCCAGATTCGCCTGGACCGGCTCGGCAAGTGGCTGGCGGTCGCTGGCGCCGTGGTTGCCGTGCTTGTTCTGCTGATTGGTGTCCTGCGGGGCGAGACCGTGCAGGAGATGCTGCTCACCGCCGTCAGCGTCGCCGTGGCCATCATCCCCGAAGGGCTTCCGGCGGTCGTCACGTTTACCCTCGCCCTCGGCGCGCGCCGCATGCTCCGGCGAAATGCGCTCATTCGCAAGTTGCCCGCGGTCGAGACCCTGGGCTCGGTCACGGTCATCTGCTCGGACAAGACGGGCACGCTGACCGAGAACCGGATGACGGTGGTCGTCCTGGACGTGGCGGGTCATCGGATCGAGATCGACGAGTCGATGCGCCAGGATGCCCCGATGCTCGACTCGGGCGATACGCCTTTCGCCGGGAAGTCCGCCCTGCTGCAGACCTTGCTCGTCGGTGGCGCGCTGTGCAACGACGCCATCGTTGAGCGGGACGCCGAGTCGGGCCGGCTCCAAACCATTGGCGATCCGACCGAGGGCGCGCTCCTCGTCGCCGCGGGCAAGGCCGGCCTTCAGCGCGATAGCCTGCGCGAACGCCTCCCGCGCGTGGCCGAACTGCCATTCGATTCGGATCGCAAACGGATGACCACCGTGCACACAATGTCGTCCGGCGAGGGTCTGGAGGATGTCGCGCGGGCTTTTGCCGCCGAGGGCGTCCCCGCCGCCCGCATTGCCTTCACCAAGGGCGCCGTCGACGGTCTGCTGACCATCTCGTCGCGGGTGTGGACGGCGGGCCGGGCCGAGCCCATGACTCCTGAGCTGATTGGGCGAATTGAGCGGGCCAACGCCGGGCTCGCCCAGAACGGAATGCGTGTTCTGGGCGTGGCCTTCAGGCCGCTTGCCGGTTTCGATGAAACGCCCGACGCGATGGCGGCCCTTGAGCGCGATCTCATCTTCATCGGCTTCTTTGGCATCGTCGATCCGCCCCGGGCGGAGGCGCGCGAAGCGGTCCGCATCGCCCGCCAGGCTGGTGTGCGCGCGGTCATGATCACGGGTGATCATCCCCTCACCGCCCGCTACATCGCCACTGATCTGGGCATTTTGGCGGGTGATGAAGCTGTCGCCGGCCTGACCCTGACCGGTCGCGAGTTATTGGCGCTCGACGATGCCGCGCTCGCCGAGCAGGTCGAGCGGGTGTCGGTCTTCGCCCGGGTCGCGCCCGAGCAAAAGCTCCGCATTGTCGAGGCCCTCCAGAAACGGGGCCATATCGTGGCCATGACCGGTGATGGGGTCAACGACGCGCCAGCCCTCAAACAGGCCAACATCGGCGTGGCGATGGGTATTACCGGCACGGATGTGAGCAAGGAAGCGGCCGACATGGTCTTGCGCGACGATAACTTCGCGACCATCGTCGCGGCGGTTGAGGAGGGCCGGGCAATTTACGACAACGTCCGGCGTTTCGTCAAATTTTCGGTGGGCGGCAACATCGGCAAGGTAGGGGTAATGCTCATCGCGCCTTTGCTCGGCATGCCGGTTGCATTGCTGCCGCTGCAGTTGCTCTGGCTGAACCTGCTTACGGATGGTCTGCTGGGTCTGGGGATGGGCTTCGAGCCGGTCGAACGCGACGCAATGCGCCGGCCGCCCGTGTCGCCTCAGGCCGGCATCTTCAGCGGAGGGCTCGGCCGGGGCGCGGCGTGGGTGGGCGCGCTTCTTGCGGCGCTCACCCTCGGCATCGGCTACGCCTATTGGGCGCTGGGCCGCCCCGAATGGCAGACCATGATGTTCACCGTGCTGGCCTTTGCCCAGATCGGCCAGGCTCTTGCTTCGCGCTCACACCGCGAGTCGCTCTTCCGCATCGGGTTCCTGGGGAATAGGCCGCTGCTGGCCATGATCGGCATCGTATTTGTCGGCCAGATGCTTGTTCTGGCGCTCCCGGTTATGGAGGGCTTCTTCGGCACGAAGCCGCTGGACGCCGGCGACATTGCGCTTGCGATGGCGACCGGGGTAATCATCTTCGCTGCGATGGAGATTGAGAAGGCCCTGGTGCGCCGCGGGACACAAAAGTGACGGGCTGCTCATGACATAGCCATTGCGCGAGCATCCTGGGCGTCGGGCAGTAGCCTGTGACGCGGAGTCGAAGGGTGCGCTGAGTCTGCGCTGCGCGACGTGCCCTACGACTACAGCCGCACGGCTCATAACATGGCGCGGCGTTTGATCGGAAAGACGTTCTGGCCGTTCGCATCGTCTGTTGAAAACAGAACCGGGGGCGGCTGATGTCAGCCGCCCCCGGTTTGCGTTCACGCTTGCGCCTGAACGTTACTTGCTCTTGGGCGCGTTCTCCTTGAGGATCGCGTTGGCCTTGACGACCGCGGCATCGAGCGCGGCCTTGGGATCGCCCTGGCCCTTGACGGCCACAGCAATAACCATGTCATTGATCAGCGCGCGAACCGGGTCATAGCCGGCAATCGGGGCCTCGATCTTGCCGTAGGGCATGGCCTCGGTGAACAGGCTCTGGAATCCGGCGGCGGCTTCCGGATAATCGGTGAACGCCTTGTTCGTCTTGGTCGCCGCGACGACGCCGGCGGCGGCGCTCGCGCGGACCGGGAAGTAGCCCGAGATGTTGGAGAACTTGGTCGTGTTGTCCTTCTCGCCGAAGGCCTTCATGAACAGCCATGCGGCCAGTTCCTTTTCCGGGGTGTTCTTCATCACCGACCACGATGCGCCGAACAGGTTCGTCGCCGGCTTGTCCGGGTTGGCCTGCGGGAAGCGGGTAACCGTCCACTTCATCTTGGCGCCCTTGGCAACCGCGTCGGCGTAGAAGGGCAGGCCGGCCTGTGACGACGTCACAAACAGGAGCTTGCCGTTGGCAAAGCGGGTCTGGTCGCCGTTGCGCTCAGAAGAGGGCAGCTCAACGCCACAACCGTTCTTGAACAGGCGCTGGATCAGGCTCAGGGCCTCGACGCCGGCCGCACTGTTAAAGTCGTAGGCGCTGGCGTCGTCCTTGAGGATGACGCCGCCGTTGGCGAAGACGAGTGACGCGAAGTTGCTGGCATCGCCACGCCAGATAAATCCGTAGCGCTCCTTGGCCTTGTCAGCGGCTTTGCAGGCCATTTCCTCGAATTCCTTGAGGGTCTTCGGGGGCGCGGCAAAGCCAAGCTCCTTCAGCATGTCCAGGTTGACATACAGCGAGTCCATCGAGCGCTGAGTCGGGAAGCCGAGCACTTCGCCTGGGAACTGGGGGGCGCGGTCGCTGTCGAGGAACGACTTGTAGTAGTCCTTCAGATCATCGGCGGTGAGACCGTAGGTCGCGCTGTCGAGGAAGGGCTTGAGGTTGACGGCCTTGCCGAGGTCGCGATATGTCGCGGCCTGGTTCTGATAGGCAATAACGACATCCGGCAAAGCGGCGTTTGCCGCAATTGCGCCATTAACCTTGTTAAACACGTCGTCATAGCTCGATCCAGCGTTCTCCAGCTTGACGGTGATCCCGTACGGGTTCTTCGTGTTGAAGTCGTTCACGATCTCCAGAACGGTGCTGAATGTCGCGCCGGTATAGCGGTGCCAGAACAGAATCTCAGTCGGCTTGTCCTTGGTCAGCTTGATCGCGTCGACTTCGGCAGCGGTCTTGGGCGGGTTGTTGACGACGGCAGGCTTCGGCGCGTCAATCGGTTTGGCGGGGACGGCGGTGGCAGGCGCAGTTGTGGCTGCGCCGGCGCAGGCCGATAGCAGCATGGCGGCCGCTGCGGCGAGCGGGAGTAGTTTCTTCAGGCTCATCGTATCTCCTCTTGTGGTTGGGCCGCTGTCCTGCGGGTTTTCTTTGGGACCTGGACGGCGACCGGCTTTGGGGCATTGCCCCACTCCAATATACACGTATTGTTTCGGCGAATGATCGCACGAGACTACAGAACGAAAGTTAAAACCAGGTTGGATTCGTTTTCAGCCTGACTCTCCTCCTATTTGAGCCCGGACTTGGCAACACCCTCAACGAAGTATTGCTGGGTGAAAAAGTACAGAATGATGATCGGCAACACGATCATGACCGCGACTGCCATGGCGAGTTGCCCCTCGGCGCCGCCATCCGTTTGCAGGAAATTCTGGAGCGACACGGACAGCGTACGTTGCTCCAGCGTGCGAGTCACCAACTGGGTCCATTTGAATTCGTTCCACGAGCCGATGAATTGGAGCAGCCCGACGGTCATGATGGCCGGCTTTGCCAGAGGGGTCATCATCGTGGTGAGGTAGCGCAGATGTCCCGACCCGTCGATCCGGGCCGCGTCGAACAACTCCTTGGGAATCTGCATGAAATACTGCCTG
The DNA here is from genome assembly GCA_046594095.1 of Anaerolineae bacterium. Taxonomy (GTDB): domain Bacteria; phylum Chloroflexota; class Anaerolineae; order J036; family Brachytrichaceae; genus Brachythrix. The sequence goes on from JBKJQK010000454.1 coordinate 10,369, forward strand.
AGCAGGAAAATCGCAAAGGCGCTGGACATGAACGGGATGGTCAGCGCAAGCGCGGTGTTTTGCCAGCCCAGCCTTGGAATCAGGCCCATCAAGATGTCCTGGCCGATCGCGGCTTCGGCCGTCAACGGCTCGTACATCATGATGACCCGCGGGACCAGGACCAGTTCCTCCGGGATCATCAGAGACAGCAGGACCAGGACAAAGAGAACATTCCTGCCGGGAAACTCGAGCATCGCAAAGGCATACGCGGCCAGCGAAGCCGTGATCAACACACCCGCCACCGTGGCGACACTGACACCCAGCGTGTTGATGAATTGCCGCGCAAACAGGGGGATCCCGGTCCGGCGAAAGTAGTCCGAACTCCGGTCGATGCGCTCGATCGCGTCCGCAAAATTGCCGAGGGCCGGGACCGAGTCGCCAAACGGAGGCCAGGGCCAGAACGACCGGCCCACATTCTTGAGTGTGCTGAAATCGACAAACGAGAAGTCCCCGAAGCTCTTGATCGAACTCAGGATCATCCAGATGAAGGGCGCCAGCGCGACCAGGCCAACGAAAACCAGGATGACGTAAAGAAGCGGGTTGGGTCCGGTCAGGCCTCTGGCGGGCTGGGGTAGCCCGCCGGTTGAGGCGGGTGCTCTTTGCATGGGAGTGGCCATGTTTAGTAATTCACTTTCCGGTTTCCGTACCACTGCTGGAATACCGTAATGCCCAAAATGAGCGTAAAGAGCAGGAACGCCAGCGCCGATGCGTATCCCGCGCGCTGAAACTCATACATCTGGCGATAGGTCAGGATGGCGGCCGTGTTGGTTCCATTCCGTCCCTGGGTCATCACCCAGATGTGGTTGAAGGCCTTGAAGGTGCCGATGATGGTGACCAGGACCAGGAAGAAGGTGGTCGGCGACAGAAGCGGCCACGTAATGTGCCGGAAGAGCTGCATGGACCCGGCGCCATCGATCTTGGCGGCTTCATACATTTCGCCAGGGATGTTTCCCAGCCCGCCCAGGAAGATGGTCGTGCTGTAGCCGACGAAGACCCAGGTCGTATAGATGATCACCGCCACCATGGACAGACTGGGGCCGGTGAACCACTCCGGAAGTGTGATGCCCCCCGCCTGGCTGAGCAAGGTAAAGATGCCCTTGTCTTCGAGCAGCCACTTCAAGGGCTGTCCGCCCAGGGCCTTGATGATCGAGTTGATCAGTCCGAGGTCCGGACTATAGAGCCGGGCCCACACGGCCGCAGAAGCCACCGTCGACGTCACATAGGGTAAAAACACGACAACACGAAAGATCGCCCGCCCATGCAGTTTCTGATACAGCACCATGGCCAGGAGCAGGGCCAGACCCAACTGCAGCGGTACGCTGATGAACGAATAGGTGATCGTCGCGCCCAGGGATGACCACATCTCGCTATCGGGCGCAAGCGCGCGCGCGTAGTTGTCAAATCCCACCCACTCCCGGAAAATGACCCGGAAATTTGCCAGGCTGATCATGAACCCGATAAGCACCGGGATCAGGGTGAAGAAAATCAGCAACAACAGCGCCGGGGAAAGAAGACCGTATGCCAGGAGCGCTTCGCGCGCCCGCTTGCTCAGGCCGGGTCGGCGGGTCGGCGTGCCAACGTTGATCGTCGCCAATCACTACCTCCAAAAATG